>JAFRAF010000323.1 GCA_017405545.1 Oscillospiraceae bacterium
ACCAACGTCGAGATCCGCCAGGCGCTGGAGCAGCTCATCGACGGCACCCTCGACCCGGAGAACCCCCGCATGTTCCAGTAGCTGTATCACGCGCTGCTCTTCGGCGACAACGGCGGCATGGCGGACCCGTACTTCGTGCTCAAGGACATGCCGGGCTACGTGCGCGCCCAGCGCCTCGTGAGCTACGATTACTCCAAGCAGAAGAAGCTCTGGCTGAAAAAGGCCGTCATCAACACGGCCAAGAGCGGCGTCTTCGCCAGCGACCGCACCATCAAAGAGTATAACGAACGCATCTGGCACCTGAAGCCGCTGGAGCTTTTATGATCGCACTGCACGATTCCCGAAACCCCGAATACCGGACTCCGACAGGAGCCCTCCCCACAGGGAAATACGTAACGCTTCGCGTCCATACGGACGCGGAGCGCTGCTGGTTAAGGCTCTGGTGGGACGACCGCGAGACCCTTCTGCCCATGAGGCGCGCGGAAGACGACAAGGCCCTGTTCCGGCGCAGGCTGAAGCTGCCCGCCGAACCGGGGCTTTTGTGGTACTATTTCGTCCTGGAAAAGGGCGGCCGAAGGTACTGCTTCGGCAGTCCGCCCGACGGCCTGGGCGGCGAGGGGCAGCTGTACGACCACGAGCCGCCATCCTTCCAGATCACGGTGTACGACCCGGCCTATGAGACGCCGCGCTGGATGGCCGAGGGCGTCATGTACCAGATCATGCCCGACCGCTACTGCGCCGTAGACCCGGTCGAGCCGCCGCAGGGGCATCTGCACAAGAGCTGGGACGAGCCGCCCGAGCACTGCGTCGACGAGCAGTCGCGCGACAACTGCGCGAGCGACTTCTTCGGCGGGAACCTCAGGGGCATCGCGTCGAAGCTGGATTACATCAGCCGCCTGGGCGTGAGCGTCATATACCTCAACCCCATCTTCAGAGCCCGGTCGAACCACAAGTACGACACCGCCGACTACGGCATGATCGATCCCTCCTTCGGCGACGAGGCGGACTTCGAGGCCCTCTGCCGACAGGCGAAGGAAAAGGGCATCCGCGTGATCCTGGACGGGGTGTTCTCCCACACGGGGAGCGACAGCCGTTACTTCAACCGCTACGGCCATTATGAGGACATCGGGGCCTATCAGTCGAAGGACTCGCCCTACGCGGACTGGTACACCTTCAACCACTGGCCGGACGATTACGCCTGCTGGTGGGGGTTCGACTCGCTGCCCAACGTCAAAGAGATGAACCCGGGGTACCTGGATTACATCGTCACGGGAAAGGACCCCATCGTCCGCCGCTGGATGCGGCGCGGCGCCTCGGGCTGGCGGCTCGACGTGGCCGACGAACTGCCCATGCCCTTTATCCGGGAAGTCAGGCGCGCGGTCAAGGCGCAGGATCCGGACGCGGCGCTGATCGGCGAGGTATGGGAGGACGCCTCCCGCAAGATCACTTACGGCGAGCTGCGCTGCTACTGCCTGGGAGACACCCTGGACAGCGTGATGAACTACCCCCTCAGGGAGGGGCTGATCGACTTCATGAACGGTCAGATCACCGCGCCCGAGCTCAAGCGCCGCCTGGACAGCCTGTACGAGTGCTACCCGCCGCCCTTCGCCCGGTCGCTGATGAACCTCGTGGGCAGCCACGACAAGGCGCGCGTCATCAGCCGCCTGAGCGGCGAAGAGCCGGAGCACAGACGGCCCGAGGATCGCGACTGCGTTCCCCTGACGCCCGAGGGCTACGCCCGAGGTCGGGAGCGCTTCATTAAAATATGGCGCTTTCTCTGCGCCCTGCCCGGCATGCCCTGCCTCTATTACGGGGACGAGGCCGGCCTCCAGGGCGGGGACGACCCCTTCTGCCGGGGGACTTACCCCTGGGGACACGAGGACGCCGGCCTGATCGAGGCGATCCGCGAGATCAATTTGCAGCGGCGCAAGAGCCGCGCCGCCCAGTGGGGCGACCTGAACCTCACCGCGAACGGCGACGACAGCATCACCGCCCGGCGGACGTTCAAAGGCGAGACGCTCGAGGTCACGCTCTGCCGGCGCGACGGCGATATTCAGCCTTCAGGTCAGGAAAACAAAACCGAAAACAGCGGAAACGCTTGACTGCCCTAATGTCATGTGCTAATATGTAATTAACATGTTAGCACATTTTTCGATTCTAATCATATAAGGGAGGAGACCGGCATGAAGTCTTCCCTACTGTTAAGGCAAACAAGATACTAAATGTGTGGGCTGGACTTGACCATTTAGCAAGTATAGGATATGGAAGAGTAGAGAATTATTTTTCCGGGTTCCATGTTCATACTGATTACTTTGATGATAAATACCTTATAAACATAGTAGAACAGATCGGATACTATTCTGAATAAAGATAAAGAAGAGGATTAAGAATGAGAATGCACAAGATTCTGAAGATTGTTTTCTATATATATATTGCGTTTAATATCTGTATTCTTATAGTGAATCTATATGAGTTGACCATAGAAGGAAAAAATGCGCTTTACATTGATTATGGAAGGAGTTATATAAAGGGAGTTTTTTGTGAAGATAATACAATTCATTATACAGCTTCGCTGTGCATCAGGAATCGACGGCCAACACGCGTTAAAATGGACAGGCTTGAGCTAATCATATATGGAAAAGATGGAAACGAAAAAAACTGTGATCATGTATTGGCCGAAATAACCAGCCCTTCTTTTGAAGAAGTAATTATTTTTCTGCCTCTCTGGAGCAAGCGAATAGAGTGTACGTTTGACATAACAGATTTTGGAACAGTGTTTAGTTTAGACCGAATCAGATACATTGATACTTATCCGGGCTATTAATAAATAGCTGATAAAGTAACGAGGTCACGCTCTGCCGGCGCAGCGGCGATATTCAACCTTCAGGTCAGGAAAACAAAACCGAAAACGGCGGAAACGCTTGACTGCCCTAATGTTATGTGCTAATATGTAATTAACATGTTAGCACATTTTTAGATTCTAATCATATAAGGGAGGAGACCGGCATGAAGTTTGCTTGGTCTGGTAGCGAAAAAGCGGACAAACGAAAACAAGTTTTTATAATTGTAGCTCTATTATTTATTATAATTGTATTCAGAATACTAGATATGGATTTATATGCTGTTGACACAGAGTCTTATTTTGTCAAAGATATAAAAATAATCAACAATCAATTATCGTTTTCTGTATATATTCCAAGAAGCGATATGTCAATTACAAATTTCTCCTATTATTTTAGTGATAAATCAATTTACATAAGACTAAAGTGTTGTCATGTGTGTTTATGTGATTTAACTAATGGTGAACTTCGTGTATCAATTAATCTACCTGAAGGATTTACATACAAACTATACAAGAAAGGTCGCTCGAATTGCGACATACAATTGATTGATGAAATAGCCTTATAATAATTAAGGTAATACCGCACAGAAAAGTAGTAGCCTAACCACAGGGATTCTGGTATAATAGAAGCATGAACAAACAATTGAGCATATCCTTGGTTCAGGACGAACTGGAAAAAGTCAGAACAAATAAATGGTGGGAGGTGGATTAAGATGTATACAGGGGGTAAAAGAACACAAAGAATACTAGTGCTTTTAGTTGCTATATTGTTTGTTGTATTACTCATATTCATTATTCGGTGCAGTGGTAAGATAAAACTGGACACGGAGGGGGTAGAAATTGGACACCGACCTGTTGTAAGCTGAACAGGTAAAATCAGGAAGGTGGACGCATCTACCCCGGACTGTGGACAGGAGGCTACCACATGAAGTACACGAAGAAAGAAAGACTGGACATCGGCAAACGCGTGTATGACGGGGAAATCAACAAATACCAGGCAGCTGCTGAGTATGACATCAGTGAACAGACAGCCCGTAACTATATGCGGCAATACCGATTTGCCAATGGACTGCCCGCAAAGGAGCCTGGTGCCCGCATTCAACGGGAAGATAGTTCGCCAAAGCTTGCCACAGAAGATCCTGGTCTGGAGGAATATGAATCCATGACCAAGGAAGAACTGATACAGGAGCTGGTTCGGTCCAGGATACGGGAAGCACGGCTAAAAAAAGGCTACGAGGTGAAGGGGGATGGTCCGGAGAAGGTCTTTATTCCGTTAAGCAACAAGAATACCAAGTAATCCTGGAGCTCAGCGGAAAATTCCCGGTCAACATGCTCTGCAAGGAAATGGGGATTCAGCGCAGCACCTTCTACAACTGGAAGAAGCACCTGGCAGATCCCGCGCCACGAACAAAAGCTCTGGTCAGTTCCATCATTCTGTTCCAAGAATATCATCTGAAATATCCATCCCATGGATACAGATGGCTGAACGCCAAGATCAGGCTTGATATAGGACAGATCATGTCGGACCCCTACGCACATAAGTGTTGCAAGATTGCCGGGATCAAGAGCAAGGCCAAGCACTACAAGTACAAGAAGCCGGGCGATCCTTTCCGGATTTTTCCGAATCTTCTGACTGCAGAGCTCGTTATCACCGGCCCGCTGGAATGCATTGTCAGTGATATGACAGCTTTCTGGGTGCACGGTGTTTACTATGAGCTGACGCTCTACATGGATCTCTGGAATAATGAGATCGTAGCGCACGCGTTATCATCGAAGCGTGGAGACCGGATGACCTACATCAGTGGCCTGAATGATCTTATTGAGCTGAAGAAGCAGCATCCGGAATATCGGATGGTCCTTCATTCAGATCAAGGGACGGTCTACGCATCCAAGGCGTTCAATGAACTGCTCCCCATGTATCACATCGATCACTCCATGTCGCGGGCAGGAACACCGACTGACAATGCAGCGATGGAAGCAATTAACGGCTGGATAAAAGCCGAGCTGTTCATGGATCTGCACGTAACAGGTGAGAAACCAGTCAATGAAGAAGTCGATGAATACATCATCTTCTTTAATGAGCAGCGGCCAGCTTATTCTCTTGGCTATCTGACGCCGAAGCAATACAAAGAGCGTTTTGCGCCGGTATCTTAATGAAAGTATGGCAAAGAATTCCTTGATTGAAAGGACGGAACAGTAAATTTTCTGGCGTGGGGTTTACGTTGGGCGGTCGGTGTGGTAGCCTTGCCGTAGGCGCCAGCCCAGTGGACGCCTATACGGATGGCGGCCGCGGGGATGGCCCTTAAGGCTGGCTATCCGCGCCGACAGGGC
>JAFRAF010000041.1 GCA_017405545.1 Oscillospiraceae bacterium
ACGAGGGCCATGGCGTGTACGGGATTGAAAAAATGGGTGCCGAGAAAGCGCTCGGACCGACCGCTGGCCTCCCCTATCTCCGATACAGAAAGGGCTGAAGTATTTGTCGCAAATATTGTATTCTTCGGACAGAGCATGTTGAGCTGTCCGAAGATTTTTTGTTTGAGCGCCATGTCCTCGCTGACAGCCTCGATGACCATACCGCAGTTGTGCATGCTGTCAAGATCTGTGACCGGGTGTATCCTGTTTATGGCCTCGTCACGTTCCTCCGCGCTTATCCTGCCGCGGGCGAGATTACGATCATAGGATGCCGTTATCTTTTCAATCGCCGCCTTGAGCCTGTCCTCATGGCGTCCGTAAAGCATGACCTCATATCCGCCGGCGGCGCAGACCTGAGCTATGCCCGAGCCCATAAGCCCGGGGCCGATAACGGCTATGGAGTCTATTCCCTTAATTGGCTGGTTCATTTGAGCACTACCCTTCGGAAGTTTTTTTTGCCGCGCTTTACAACGATTCCCTCACCGAGAACGGAGGCGTCAAAGCTCTTTGAAATATCCGTTACTTTCTCGCCTGCCGCCTCGACGCCGCCCTGCTGGACATTTCTGCGGGCGTCGCCCTTTGAGCTGCAAAGGCCGGATTTGACGAGTATGGTGAGTATATCGCATGCCCCGTCCTTCAGATCCGACTCGGAGAGCTCTGTTTCAGGCATGTCGGCCGCCGAGCCGCCGCCGAACAGGCTTCTCGCAGTATCCTGGGCCTTTCGGGCCTCCTCCTCGCCGTGGACGAGCTTTGTGAGCTCATAGGCGAGTATCTCCTTTGCCGTGTTGAGCTGGGCGTCTTTCCAGTCGGACATCCTGTCGACCTCCTCAAGGGGCAGGAATGTCAGCATGCGTATGCACTTGAGGACGTCGGCGTCCTCAACATTGCGCCAGTACTGATAAAAATCATAGGGTGAGGTCTTGTTCGGGTCGAGCCATACTGCGCCGGAGTCTGTCTTGCCCATTTTCTTTCCCTCGGAATTGAGGAGGAGCGTTATGGTCATCGCATGGGCGTCCTTACCCAGCTTGCGGCGTATGAGTTCCGTTCCGCCGAGCATGTTCGACCACTGATCGTTTCCGCCGAACTGCATGTTGCAGCCGTAGTGTTGGAAAAGATAGTAGAAATCGTAGCTCTGCATTATCATATAGTTGAACTCGAGGAAGCTAAGGCCCTTCTCCATACGCTGTTTATAGCACTCAGCCCTGAGCATGTTGTTTACTGAGAAGCACGGGCCAACCTCCCGCAGAAGCTCAACATAGTTGAGGTCCAGCAGCCAATCAGCGTTGTTTATCATCATGGCTTTGTCCGGGCCGAACTCAATAAAACGCTCCATCTGCCGTTTGAAACATTCAGCGTTGTGATCGATGTCCTCCTTGGTCAGCATCTTGCGCATGTCTGTGCGGCCGGAGGGATCGCCTATCATGGTGGTGCCGCCGCCTATAAGGGCGATAGGCCGATTCCCCGCCATCTGGAGACGTTTCATCAGGCACAGGGCCATAAAATGCCCCACATGGAGGCTGTCGGCGGTACAGTCAAAGCCGATGTAGAAGGTGGCTTTGCCGTTGTTTACAAGCTCCTTGATCTCCTCTTCGTTCGTCACCTGGGCTATCAGCCCTCTGGCGACCAGTTCCTCATATATCTTCATTTGGTTCTGCTCCTATTTTTTTAACTTCTTGTTTGCTGCTGTGATCATATCCTCCGCCAGCTGGCACGCGCCCGCTATGAGCTCGGGACATATCTGGTTCCCGCCGTATGCGGCCTGCAAATCGCGGCATGCAAGACATCCGTATCGCTCGCCGAAAGCGGCGGTATATTTTTTTGTAAGCGTTGCAATAAGGTTCTTATATATTTTGTCGTCCTTGTCCACATATGGAAATGCAAGGCCCAGGGCCATAACCCCGCCGCACATGGCGCCGCAGGCTTCACCGCAGCGCAGTCCCCCGCCGAATCCGCCGGCGACGGCTTTGGCTGTGTTCTCATCTATCCCACAGAGATCCGCGCAGGAGGCAAGGACTGCCTGTGCGCAGTTAAAGCCCTCGCGATGCATGGCGACCGCGTCGTCTTTTCTGCTCATTTATTATCCCTCCTGAATGATTGTTAACAGGAATCAGTTTAATCTTGACCGGCGCTATTCATTCTTATTTGCCGTTTCTTATGAGTTTTGCTTTGTATTCGCTGGCGGATGAGAGCTGTTCCTGGGCGGCGGTCAGCGCGGCCTGAGTCACATTCTCGCCTCCGGTCAGCCGGGCAAGCTCCCGCTTTCTGCCCTCAATGTCCAGTCTGTCGATATGTGTCTGTGTACGTTCTCCGGAGATATCCTTCTCTATGCAGAAGTGTATATCCGCCATTGCCGCTATCTGTGGCAAATGGGTCACGCATATGACCTGTCTCTCGGTGGAAATTGCGCACATTTTCTCCGCCACGCGCTGTGCGGCTATGCCGGAAACACCCGTATCTATTTCATCGAACACCATGGCGTCAGCGTCGTCCTTCTCGGTGAGGACGGATTTAAGCGCCAGCATTATTCGTGACAGCTCTCCGCCGGAGGCAATACGGCTTATCTTTCCCGGCTTTTCACCGGGATTGGCCGACATGAGGAACACCACGCTGTCCGATCCTGTTGAGCACGGCTCGCATTCCTGAATGTCCACCTTGAAGCTGACGCCCTTCATGGAGAGC
>JAFRAF010000324.1 GCA_017405545.1 Oscillospiraceae bacterium
CATTACGAATTCAACACCGGCCGCAATCTGACAAAACTTTCCGATGATGAGTTTGTCTCTGCTCCACGGATAAAAGTGTGTTACATGACGCTCAAATTCCGCGTCTGCGATATAGGTGAAATCTCCAACGAGAATGTTGGGATTCGTGATTGTTGGCTTTACATAGATTTCTTTGTCATATCCCATGATCGGGTGGACCTTGTTCGGGTCAGGTCTGTTTCCGTTTTTCATATGCGTTTCTCTCCCTAAACCACGAATCGCTGTAATCTCCCGTCACGCCCGCAAAATTAAGTAATTTATTATACACCATCACCACGGATTTTTCCACTATAAAAAACGGCACTCTGCTGCGGCAGAGCGCCTTGCGAGTTTTGGGGGTTAAATTGCTTTGCTCATTTTCTGTGCACGCGGCGTCTTGCCCGCGCGCGGCGAAGTTCCTCGGCAGCCGGGCGCCGCTTAGTTTTCATTCCCCAGATAATCAAACAGATCGAAGGCGCCCGCTTCGCTTTCCTCATTAAGCGCGGGAACATAGTCCACCATTCTTGTAGTTCCGCTTGTTTTATCCACATAAAAATATACAAATGAGCCTGTATAGCTGCGGAATATCACCTGATACTCAGATTCCGTCTCGTCCCCCATCTCTACATACATAACAGAGGGGTCATCCTCCGCCTGGCTCCAGTCATACTCGCTGTGGCAATAGTTGTTTACTCCCTCATAGGCCATATCCCGGGTTACTCCGCTCTCCGCGGCGTCGCCGCTTTCCGCCTCCGGCGGGTTTGAATTATCAGCGTTCTCATTGTTTGCGCCGCAGCCCTGGAGCATAGCGCCCAAAACAAGCACTGCGAGTATTACATATAACAGTTTTTTCATTCTTTCCTCCTTGAATCATGAGTTGTAAAAATCCCACGGCCGCAGCCGTTCCCTTTCTATCGATTACTCAGCGCTCGGCGACTGCGATTCCCGTATCCAAATCGCCGTTAGCTTCTGCGACGGCCTTGATCACCCTGAAATCACTGTCCTCCAGCAGCTCCGTCACCTCATCTGCCGTATAATTGAACATATACTCGTTTGTCTCCCTCGCGGTGGTGAACACGAGAAAAAGCTTGCCGCCGGGGTTCAGCAGAGAGTAGATATCCTTCACCACTCCGCCGACCTTATCCTTGGGAATATGTACAAGTATATAGCTGGCGATAATACCGTCATAGCTCTCCCGCAATTTGGAAAGCTCATAGACACTCAGGACAGATAGTCCGGCCTCCGGGACAGCTTTCCCCGCTATCTCGAGCATACGCTCAGAGATATCTATCCCCGACACTCGCAGGCCTCTGCCCGCACAATAGCTCAGGACCTCTCCCGTTCCGCAGCCTATGTCCAGAACGGAGTCTCCGTTGAGCATATCCAAAAAAGCGGACAGCTCATCCTTTTCCCTCCAGAGCTCACGGGCTTTTTCAATGTAACGCTCGCCCATGGAGTTATATATTTCTCTGACGCCTTTTTCAATCTGAAGATAGTCCATTCAGCTCATCCTCCACGCGCTTGCCGGGCCTCGGCGATCCCAACGGTCTTAACTCACGAAAGCGCCGCTCACGCGTCCGGTTTTTCACAAAAGACCGTTCTAATTGGTATATCGCGTTTTGCGCCCGGCAAATCTCTGCTGTCTGAAAAAAGCAGATCGGCCGCGTTCGAACCGCCTTTAAAGGCTCTGTGTTCTCCCGGACGCGGCCGATTCGATGTGCTCGGATTAAGCGCTTACCGGGCCGCGCCGTTTGCCTCCGCAAGGGCGTCGTACCAGTCGCTGAGGACCTGGGTGGCGTTGGTGGAGCCGTCCTCAAAGGTGGCCTGATAGAACTCCTCATAGTCGCCGCATACCCTGCGGATGAAGTTCTGCTCTCCCTCGGCTACGAAGAAGTCAAAGCGCTGATCCTCATCGGGGAAATTGAGCACAAAGTACTCGCCGTCGGGGGCCTCGCCGCCATCCACGTAATCGTAGCTGACGCCGTTCATCAGCTTCTCAAGATAGGGCGTCACGTCCACATCGCCGGGCTCCATGGGGCCGTAGGCAGTGGAGCTCACGGTGTAGTTTACGTCGTCCATAAAGGCGATTCGGGCAAGGCAGATGTCCAGATTGCTGTTGCCGTGGGACTCGGCAGTGAGGCCGCTGTTGGCCTCCATAAAGGCCTCCGGCACAGTGGCGGCCCACTCGTTGAGCATGGTCCACTGTTCCTGATCAGCGGCCATGGCATCATTGTCCTCGCGCACATAGCGCACATCGGTGGGATGCATATACACATAGCAGTTGGCCTCATCGTCCCTGGCAAACTGCTCTGCGCCGGACATGTCGTAGCAGCGCATCTCATTCATCTTATCCTGGCTTATGCGGGCGATATCGAACAGCCAGCCGTCGCCCCAGTCGGAATCGTGGCCCTGGGCCTTGCCGGCCTCAACGGAGGCCTTCTCACACACTGTGAACAGCACGCCGTCCGGGTCGTTCTCGGGCACATTAATCACCAGCAGATCTGCGTACTCGTCCGGTACGGGCAGGGTCAGCCCGTCGTTGACGAGCTCAGTCGCTGCGGCCTCTTCCTCCGCGGCGGGCTCCTCAGCGGCTTCGGCGTCGGTCTCATCGGCGGACTCGTCCGCGGGCTCCGCAGCGGAATCGGCTGCGGGCTCGGCGGCATCCTCATCCGCGGGGGCAGTGTCCCCGCAGGCCGCAAGGGCGAACACAAGCAGCAGTGCCAGTACAAGGGTCAAAATGATACTCTTTTTCATATCCTCGGTTTTCCTTTCTTAAAATTTCCCCGCATTTAAAAAAGCGGGGCGTTCATCAGCGTCAGTGTTTCCGCTGTGACAAGCTGTCCGCAGAAAGGGGCACACCCCGTTTCCTCAAGTCTGACAGCGAGTGAATACTACACCAGCGCCCGGCATTTGTCAATAGATTCGCCTCCGAGTTTTCCGTTTTTTTACATAAACCCGGAACATTTTCTCATGTATACTTGTTAGCCCAACTTCAATGTGGTATAATTTATTTATCAGGCAAAAAATCTTTTCTCATAACTATTTTAAACAATAATAACGCCTGCGCGTTAATAAGGAGGACCTCATATGACCATAAACAAATCCATGGTCGGAAACGAACTCACACTTGCCCTGGAGGGCAGGCTGGACACCGTAACATCCCCTCAGCTCGATGAGGAGCTTAAAAGCTCTCTTGACGGCGTGACCTCGCTCATACTGGATTTTGAGAAGCTGGAGTACATATCCTCCGCCGGTCTGCGCGTACTGCTCTCGACTCAGAAGAAGATGAACAGCCAGGGCAGCATGAAGATCCTGAACACCAACGAGGTAGTCATGCAGATATTTGAAGTCACCGGTTTTTCGGACATTCTGACTATAGAATAATCGCGAGGATATGTTCGTAACGGTCCGCTTCGGTATCCCGGACCGTCCGCGCCCTGAACGAGAGGACTGACGACACACACCGGGGCTTGCCGATACCATACACGAAAACGTGGCGCGCTTTGTGTGGAATCCCCTCAGTTTGATGATTTGACCATGCTTTGTGTACAATATCCGGGAAAGGACTATAAGAAAGGCGCTGGCAACGTGAAAGAACTGACTGTTGAAGCGACTGTGGCAAATATTGACACGGTCACTGATTTCATAAACGCCGAACTGGAGGCCATGGACTGCCCCATAAAGGCTCAGATGCAGATAGATGTGGCCATTGACGAGATCATGAGCAACATCGCCAATTACGCCTATGCCCCGGGAACAGGCTCCGTGACCGTCCGCTTTGAGGCGGAGCAGGAGCCCCGCGCCGCCGTCATAAGCTTTATTGACAGCGGCACGCCCTATGACCCCCTCGCGGCAGACGACCCGGACACCACTCTTTCCGCTGAAGACAGACAGATAGGCGGCCTGGGAGTGTTCGTTGTCAAGAAGACCATGGATGAGGTCGGTTATGAATTCAAAGGGTATAGAAATATATTCAGAATAAAGAAGCTTATCTGAGGACTAAGGAAATGCAGTTCCTCATTTTCCTGCTCACAGACACAGGACGGGCCGCCCGCTTTCAGGGCGGCGGAAGGGAGATAAAAATGGAAAATGTCAGTCATCGCGTGACGGATGATACTATGACTATATTCCTGCGGGGTCATATTGACTCCGCAAACGCCCCGGGCGTTGAAAAGGAGATAAACGACATCCGGGAGTCCACGCCGAAAAGCACTGTCGTGCTGGACTGCCAGGAGCTCAGCTACATATCCAGCGCCGGACTGCGCGTGATACTCCGCCTTAAAAAGGCTGTGCCGGACACATCGCTGATAAACGTGTCCCCCGACGTATACGAGATATTCGACATGACCGGCTTCACCGAGATGATGGATATACAGAAGGCCTACCGCATCATATCCGTCGAGGGCTGCGAGGTCATCGGCCAGGGCGCCAACGGCAAGGTTTACAGGATAGATCCCGACACCATCGTCAAGGTCTACTTGAACCCCGACGCTCTTCCGGAGATACACAGAGAGCGCGAGCTGGCCCGCACCGCTTTTGTGCTGGGCGTACCCACCGCCATCCCCTACGACGTAGTTCGCATTGAGGGCGGAGGCTACGGCTCGGTCTTTGAGCTGCTCAACGCCACCAGCTTCGGCAAGCTCCTGAGCAAGGGCGAAAAGAGCGTGGACGAGGTGGCGAAGATGAGCATTGACCTGCTCAAGCTCATCCACTCCACTGTGGTAAAGCCCGGCAGCATGCCGGATATGAAGGCCGTCGCCCTGGACTGGGCGGACTTTTTAAAGGACTATCTGCCCGAGGACAAGTACAGCAAGCTCCACGAGCTCGTGGCAGCCGTGCCGGAGGACTACCACATGATGCATGGCGACTACCACATAAAAAACGTCATGCTGCAAAACGGGGAGAGCCTCCTCATAGACATGGACACACTCTGCCACGGCCACCCCATATTTGAGCTGGCCAGCATGTATAACGCCTACTGCGGCTTCAGCGAGCTGGACCACTCCATATCCCAGTCCTTCCTGGGCATCAGTCACGAGATGGCCGAGGAGTTCTGGAACAAGAGCCTGCGCCTGTATCTGGACGGCGCCGACGAGGAGACCGTAAAGTCCGTGGAGGAAAAGGCCCAGATCGTGGGCTATACCCGCATCATGCGCCGCCGCATTCGGCGCGACGGCTTCGGCAGCGAGGAGGGCCGCCGGGAGATAGAAAACTGCCGCCGGCATCTGGAAGAGCTGCTGCCCAAGGTAGACACCCTGTTGTTTTAAAAAGGCAGACCCGCTGCCCATGGGCATCTGAAACAACAACAGCTTGAAGAACACCCGCCGCGTGGCGCACAGCTGCGCGGCGGGTTTTTATCTGCCCCTGAAAAAAACTGTGGACATTGTTCCGAACATATGTTATAGTCTTATGTGGTCAACAAAAACACCTGATAAGAAGCAGGGCCTTTTCGACCCGCGCTGACGGCAAGGTGCAGCTTCAAAACCGATACACCCGCTTATTGCCACCGGCCATATCGGGTCATTTTTGGCTTGCTGTACCTGTTATGTCAGGTATAAGCAGGCTGTTTTTTTACCCTGTAATCATATTCTCACCCAAAAACAGAACATGCCGTCTGCCCTGTGAGCACATCATCACAGGGCAGG
>JAFRAF010000325.1 GCA_017405545.1 Oscillospiraceae bacterium
CGACAAAATGTCGACAACTTGAGCAAGGAGAGACGGAATAATCCGTCTCTCCTTGCTGCTGATTGCATGCAAAGCTCTGCTGAGAAGTTCAGGTCTGCGCGGGGGATTGTGAAGGGGGGCGGCGGCCCCCTTCACGTTTGATCCCATGCAAAAACGGGAGCTTTCTGAAAAGCAACCGTTTTTGCGCTCAAGCTGTCGACAAAATGTCGACAACTTGAGCAAGGAGAGACGGAATAATCCGTCTCTCCTTGCTGCATTCAAATATAGCAGTATGCCGCCTCAGCTCTTTTTCAAAAAGCGGCCCATGTACTCCTTCGGCTCGCCGGAGGCGTATGCCCCGATGAAGGCCCGCCGCCCCGCCTCGAAGGTGGAGGCGAACATGCCGTCCGTGAGCTCCGCCAGAAAGGCCTTGGTGTACTTATACGACACCGGAGGCATGGAGGCCAGAAGCTCCGCCATCTCCACGGCCCTGTCAAGCAGCTTGTCCCGGGTGCAGACTTCGTTGACAAGGCCCACGCTTAGGGCCTCATCGGCGGATATTTTTTTGCAGGTCAGTATGTACTCGTAGGCTTTGCGGCTGCCCAGCATGTATGTCAGCACGCAGCTGCCCAGCACGCAGGGAACGCCGACCTTGAGCTCGCTCATGGACATGACGGCGCTGTCCGCCATGAGGGCGTAGTCGGCCAGTATGCCCAGCTGCATACCGGCCCCCATGGCGGCCCCGTTTATGGCTGAGACCAGGGGCTTCTCAAAATGCCGCAGGGCGTTCAGTACGATGTAGCCGTTCTGGGATATGCCCTTGCCGTCTGTGTCGTCCACGGCCTCAGCTATATCCTGCCCGGCGCAGAAGGCCTTGCCGCTGCCCGTCAGTACCACCGCCCGGACAGCCTCGTTCCGCTCCAGCTCCTCTAATTTCTCAGCTATGGCTATGCGCGTGTCAAAGGCCAGGGCGTTCAGCTTTTCCGGCCTGTCGATGTAAAGGAGGGCGACGCCCCCGTCTCCCTGCTCGGTCCTGATATGTTTTTCCATGCTCATCCTCCCGTGTAATACTTGTTACTGTCGCTTCGCTTCCGCCTACATTATAATTCAGTCCGGCTCAAATGTCCACATATAGCCGGCATATACCATGGGTGACCGACGCGTAGTCACTGATTGAACGGGGTAAAAAGCTGCACCTGTTCGGCTCTCAGACTTATGGAGGTGAAGTGAGAGAAAAGTTGGGGGGAGACGGCTTGGCTTCGGCCGGGTGCGTGCGCCTGTCCGGCGTGTGCAGAGGGCAAAGCGCATTGCGGAAAGCCATCAGGGAGGAGCCGGACCGATTCCGGCCGGGCCACATGCCCGCGGATCCCCGCCGGGGGGTAAAACACGGGAACCTACTTTTATCAAAAAAAAAGGAGGTTTGACTGGATGAAAGCAAAGAAATTCTTGTCGCTGCTGCTCGTATTGGCCATGTGTTTCAGCCTGCTGCCCATGGGCGCATTGGCTGGAGATACATACAATGCGACAACGGCCAACATACTTACTAAGATTGAGCAGGCAACGGCTGAGGATGTCGTCATGCTGCAGGAAGACATCGACTTGTTAAGCATTGACGGCATGAGCATCACCATCAATAAAGCTGTGACCATCGATCTGAATGGTCATAAGATCAGTGGTGCGCGTGCTGTAGGCAGCAATGCTGCGCCGGATGCCGCAATCAAAGTCGGCAGCGGAGGCGTACTGACGCTGAAGGACAGCGCAGGCGGAGGTTCCATTTCCGGCAACAGCACGCAGTACGGCGCGGTATGGCTTACCGGCGGTACGCTGAATCTGGAAAGCGGATCCATCACCGGAAATACCGCTGTTAACAGCAAATACAACTGCGCAATTGACATTTTCCAAAAAGGTACTCTTAATGTAACCGGCAGTGCGACTGTTGGCAATGTATGGCTTTCCAAGAACGAAACCATCGACTTCTCCGATGCCGGTGCACTGGGTGAGACAACTGTTTACACCACGGATAAGGAGTATCCCGTTACTATCGCCACCGGTTTTGCCGAGGGCGCCGCAAGCTTTATCAACGGCAACGGCGACAATGCTGAGGTTATTGTAAACGGCACTGACGCTATGCACACGGTGCCTTACACGCTGACCTTTACCCCCGGAGATGCAAACGCCGAGGATGTCAGCAACATGCCCGAGGATACCACGGCTTACGTCGGCGTTACGGTTCCCGATCTGACTCCTCCCCTCCCGGAGAGAGTGGGCTACAATTTCCTCGGCTTCTTCAGAGGCTCAAAAGAGTATTATGACGCCGATGGAGCAGGAAAGGCCCAGCTGGATTCCACCAATTATCCCACGCTTCCGGTAGACGCCAAGTGGCAGCCCATCATGTTTTGGCTGAGGGGACACTACACTGACGGCACTATCGTAAACTGGGGCCCCACGAGTGTTGCTGATGAAAAATTGGATTTTTCCACTGGGGATACCATGAAGGGAAAGACCCTTGTAGGCTGGCAAACGGAAAACGGAGAGTTTACGGTTCCCAATATGCCAGGAGAGGATTCCCCGGCTATGACGAAATCAACGTCACTCAGGACCAGATCGGCCACAACCCCTACGAACTGGCGTCTTTCCTGACCGTTGTGTATGAGAACTACACCAGGTCCCAGGTTCAGGGTATGCTGCAGCAGATCTTTGCAGCGCAGTACGAGCTGACAACCGAAGAGGTCGTGGAGACCCGGTACCGGACGGAGACCCGAACAAGAACCGTCACTTATACCGATCCGGAGACCGGCGAGTCGTATGACGAAGAGGAAGAATACGAGGTCGAAGTCCCGTATGACTACTATATCCTGAACGTCACGTTGGACAACAAAGGCCTTGCGAACATCCTGCTCTCAGCCGGTCTGACCGATGACCAGATGATGCGCTACGTGGTCCTGATGCAGACACTCGGCAACAAGCCGGATATCTTCGGGGACAATCCCTACGCCATCGCGATCCAGGATGTCCTGCACTATGACATCCCCGGTGAAGCTTTGACCGACGAACGGTTCCGGAGAATGATCACCGAATAATCCTCCTCTTTATGATGGTTCTGCAGAGTCTGCAGA
>JAFRAF010000326.1 GCA_017405545.1 Oscillospiraceae bacterium
AACAGACTGTAGCCCCGTATTCTGCCGCAGGGCAGGATGCGGGGCATTTTTTATTCCTGTAGCTGATTGACAGCGTGACAATCCCTCCGTATCGGCTTACGCCTACCCGCAGCTCTTTACACAAGGGAGGCTTTGTTTTGCTGGAAAACTGATAAAACTCAGAACAAAACACAGCGGGCGCACTCGAGTTGAGTGCGCCCGCGCATTATTTGCGTGATTTGTCGTATCAAAGCCCCACGGCTAACCCAGATTCTCCACCATGCGCACGGCGATGGCGAGGGCCTGTTCCCGGGTGGCGTTGGCGTAGCCCACGGCCTCCTGGGCGGATGTGCTGTTTTTGGGGGCGAACTTGTTGTTGCCCATGCCGTTGATTATCTTGTTGGCCGCCATGAAGTACACGCTGTCCCTGGCCCAGCCGGATATCTCGTTGTCGTCCGCGAACTTGGCGGGCATGGTATAGTCCAGCTTGAAATTGCTGTCTGTGTTCAGCGTCCAGCCCTTCAGTGTAACGGCCTTGTACACGCGGGTGAGCATGGTGGCGCACTGCTCCCGGTTGAGGACGGCGTTGGGGGTGAATGTGGTGGCGGAGGTGCCGTTCACCGCGCCGATGGCGTAGGCTCTGAGCACATCTGCGTCGCTTGTGTCGTTGAAGGGGTTGTTCGTCACCGGTGAGACGGTCTTGCCGGAGAGATTCTCGTAGACCTTCACGGCCACGGCGGCGAACTCGGAGCGGCTGATGGGCTTCGTCAGGTCAGCGCCCTGCAGCACCTGGGGAATGAGATCCATATCCGCTGCCTTCTCTATCTCTGTCTGAGCCCAGTCGCTGACTATCAGCTTGCTGTTCAGATGCAGATTCGCGGCGCTGAGGGGGGCGTTTTTGTCCCCGACGTCAATGGAGCTCCACTGTACAAGGTCGCCGCCGAAGTAGACGTCGCTCAGGGCATCGGATTCAAGAAAGGCCTGATATCCTATCTCTGTAACACTCGCCGGTATGCCTATCTTTTTCAGTGCGGGGCATGCCATGAACGTGCCGTGTTTTATTTCGGTAATGCCGTCCGGAATAGTAATCTCGGCCAGACTGCTGCAAATGAAAAAGGCGGTGTTGCCTATGGATGTCACGCTGTCCGGGATACGGACGTTTTTCAAATTGATGCATTTAAAAAAGGACCCTTCCCCGATGGACTCAACACCGTCCGGGATGATGATGCTCTGCAGACCGGAGCATGTGGAGAAAGCATAGGAACCGATGCTTTGCACATTTTTGCCGATGGTGACACTGTTCAGACTCTCACATTCCGTGAAGGAGTAATTCTGTACAGCAGGCACACCACTGCCGATAACAACGGTTTCAAGTGATTTGCAGAAATGACAGACGCCAGTTCCCAAAGACGTTACGCTGTCGGGTATAACAAGACTTCTGAGACTGCTGCAGCCTTCAAACGCGCTGTTGCCGATCGCCTGCACGCCGGTCGGTATAGTGATTCCGGTCAGTGACGAACAGTTCAGGAAAGCATAATTTCCGATACTGACAAGGCTTTGCGGCAGAGTGACGGCTATCAGCTTTGCGCAGCCTCTGAATGTAAACTGTTCAATGGAGGTGATGCCGGCGGGTATAGTTACCCTTTCCAGACTCTTGCAGCCGTCGAAAGCCATTTCTCCGATGGCCGTGACCTTGACCCCCATGATCTCCGAGGGGATGTCCGCCGCCGTGACGGTATTATCGCAGCCTGTTATAGTCCCAGTTGCGGCGTTGAAGTAGATTTTACCCCCGGTCACGTCATAGCCGATGTCCGCGGCGTAAGCCGCCGGTACAAGGGACAGCAGGAAAACCAGAATAAGCGCGAGGGATACAATACATTTTTTCATACCGAGCTCTCCTTTGATCGATTGTTTTTGCACATGTGAATATTGATTGTTGATGGTATTATAGCACATATGTCAACGCTTTGGCGTGCTGATGAGAGGGAAAGGGAACTCAAACGCAGACATAGGACTTGACGCCTGCACCGGGCAGGATGTTCCCCCGCCCCAGGGGCGCAGGCCGGGAGTCCGACTGCGGCGAAGCTCCCTCGACACGTGAGCACCGAAAGGCAATAAAAAAGTCTTGACAAGTTTACTTGGCAGAGATATAATCCGGTTATGACAAGTACACTTGGCAAAGGAGGGTGTTCAATGGACAGGGAAGAAATACTGGAAATGAGCAGGCAGGAGAACAGGAATCAGGACGAGATGGAGCGGGACGCCCTGGCCAGGGGCGGACAGAAGGCCTTAAGTGTGGGCGGCATCGTCTGTATGTTGCTGATAATCCTGGAGGCGGTCTTCGCCAAAGAGGTTAATCCCGGCACATGGGCGGTATACCTCTCCATGACGGGGACACTTCTCGTGTACAAATACACAAGGCTTAAGAAAAAGCACGAGCTTGTGACCGGAGTGATCCAGCTCATGCTGGCGGCGGTTTTCTTCGTGATGTGCATAACAAGACTTGTGGGATGAGCGCATGGATGATAAACTGGTACTTAAAAACAGGCTCAAAGAGATAAGAGCGGAAAAAAAGATGTCCCAGCAGCAGCTGGCGGAGCTGGTGGGCGTGTCCCGCAACACGATCAGCTCCATTGAAACGGGGCAGTTCAGCCCCACGGCCAAGCTGGCGCTGATACTCAGCATCGCGCTGGACAAAAAGTTTGAGGACGTCTTTTACTTCTGATGGAGGCGGTGAGGGCCATGCCCCGCCGCGGGAAAGCAGTGCGGAACAGGGCGCCGCTCCTTTTCGCGCTTTGAAGCTATGACTATGAAAAAAGATCTCACACAGGGCAGCGTCACAAAAACAATGCTGCTGTTCGCAGGACCCATGATAATGGGGAACCTCCTGCAGCAGTTTTATAACATAGCCGACTCCTTCATCGTGGGCAGATTCCTGGGACCCGGGGCTCTGGCGGCGGTGGGCTCGGCCTATACGCTGATGGTTTTCATCACCTCGGTGATAATCGGCCTGTGCATGGGCAGCGGCGCTGTCTTCTCCTACAACTACGGCATGGGGGATCGGGGGAAGGTAAAGGACAGCGTGCAGGCGGCCTTTGTGACCGCCGGGGGCATCACCCTTGTCCTGAATATCATGATCCTGCTGTTTGAGCGGCAGATACTCGTGCTGATGCATATACCCGAGGAGATAATGGAGCTCATGCTGAGCTATGTCCGCATCGTCTTCTTCGGGCTGATATTCGTGTTCCTGTACAACTACTACGCCTATCTGCTGCGGGCGCTGGGCGACTCATTTACCCCTCTGTGCTTTCTGGGGGCCACGGCCCTGCTGAACGTGGCGCTGGACCTGCTCTTTGTGCTGGTCTTCCGCTGGGGGATAAAAGGCGCGGCGGCGGCCACATTGATATCCCCGGCAATATCGGGACTGGGAATAGGGCTGTATACATTTATAAAAGAACCGACGCTCAGGCTGAGCATCGCCGGACTGCGCATAAAAAAGGAGAGCGCGGGTGAGATACTCCGCTTTTCCCTCTCCACCTCGGTGCAGCAGTCGGTGATGAACTTCGGCATACTCATGGTGCAGGGGCTGGTCAACAGCTTCGGCACGGCGGTCATGGCCGCCTTCACCGCCGGAGTGAAGATAGATACCCTCGCTTACATGCCGGCGCAGGAGTTCTCCAACGCCTTTTCCCTGTTCATATCCCAGAACCACGGCGGCGGCAGGGAGGACAGGGTGAGGAAGGGCGTCAAAAGCGCCCTCGGCGTGTCCATAGGCTTCTGCCTTGTCATATCGGCGATAGTCTTCTGTTTTGCGGAGCCCCTTATGGCCGTGTTCATTGACCGGGCCGAGACGGAGATAATCTCCATCGGCGTGGGCTATCTGCGTATAGAGGGCGCCTTTTATATAGGCATAGGCATACTCTTCCTGCTTTACGCCTATTTCCGGGGCACGGGCCGGCCGGAGATATCCATCCTGCTCACCGTCATATCCCTTGGCAGCCGGGTCCTGCTGGCTTACATACTTGCCCCCGTCGAGGCCATCGGCGTTGTCGGCATCTGGTGGGCCATACCCATCGGCTGGTTTCTTGCCGACACCACCGGCCTTCTGCTTGTGAAAAGAGGCCCGAACAGGGCCGCAAAGTACGGTATCAGGGAATAATCTTATTTGAATAAGCAAGCACAAGGCGCGCAGTTTTCGCTGCGCGCCTTGCTGTCTGTAAGTGCTTGAAACCGATTCCAGTCGGCAGGGTGTTGACAAATCGGTCTATAGATGATAGACTGGTGGTGTCAGCGTGGTCTATAGAATATAGACCTAAGTCAGGAGGAGTGTTTATGCAGGACAACAAGCTCGGCGCGGTAGAGTCGCGTTTTGCCGACATAATCTGGGATAATGCGCCTTTGAGCTCCACCGAACTGGTGCGCCTGTGCGCCAAGGAGCTGGGCTGGAAGAAGTCCACCACCTACACGGTACTGAAAAAACTCTGCGGGCGGGGCATTTTTCAAAATGTGAATGGCACGGTATCCGCGCTTGTGTCGCGGGAGGAATTTGCCGCCGCACGGAGCGAGCATTTTGTCGCGGAGACCTTCGCGGGCTCGCTCCCGGCGTTTTTGGCCGCCTTCGCCTCGCGCAGGCGGCTGTCCCCGGAAGAGATTGACGAGATACAAAAGATGATCGACGCCTGTCGGGAGGACGGCTGAAATGTACGCTTTTTTTCTGAAGCTGCTGAACATGAGTGCGGCCGGGGCTGTCCTCATACTTGCGCTGATTCTGATACGCGCGGTTCTGAAGCGGGCGCCCAGGTGGATGCTCTGCGCCATGTGGGCGCTGGCGGCCATACGCCTCGTGTGCCCGTTCAGTATCGCATCGCCGGTATCTGCCTACAGCATGACCCCCGAATTGGTCAGCGAGAGCGGAGATGTGGAGCTTTTCCGTTTTGCCGGAGGCAGCGAAAAGCCCATGCTGGCCGTGGATACCCTGCAGGGGGAAGCGCAGGGTGAGGGGTCGGGGACTATAGCGGATATACCCGGCGGCAGTCCGGCTGCAACCCAGCGCAGCCGGGACGCCTTTCTGCCCCCGCTTGTATGGGGCTGGATGATGGGGCTGTCCGCAATGCTGCTCTACGCCGGCGTGAGCACCCTGCTCCTGAGAAGGAGGATAGGGGCATATCTGCCGCTGGAGGGCAATGTCCGCTTATGCGATGAGCTTGACTCGCCCTTCATACTCGGGGTGCTCAGACCGAGGATATATATACCCTCCGATTTGAGCGGAGATGTGCGGCGCCATGTCCTTACCCACGAGCGGGCCCAGCTCAGACGGCTGGACCATCTGTGGAAACCCCTGGGCTTTTTCATCCTGAGTCTGCACTGGTTCAACCCCCTGTGCTGGCTGGGATATATACTGTTCTGCCGGGACATGGAGCTGGCCTGCGACGAGAGGGTGATACGTGAGCTGGGCCACGGCGAGCGGGCGGCGTATTCCCAGACCCTGCTCAACTGCAGCGCTCACCGTATTCCGGCCGCCTGCCCCGTTGCCTTTGGAGAGAGCGGCTTGAAGACCCGTGTGAAAGCGGCTCTGAACTATAAAAAGCCCGGCTTTTGGCTCGTTGCCGCAGCCGTTCTGGCCTGTCTGCTTCTGGTATTCGGTCTCGCATCGAAGCCCCTTCCCTCAAAACCCGCTACACCTGTGTTTCCGGAGCCGGAAACAGCCCTTTCTCATGAGTCGGATACAGCCGTATCCGCTTCTCCCATCACTGTCTCCAGCGGCGGCGTCTCTGTCGAGCCGTATATATCTCTGCTGTACGAGACGAAATGGACGGAGGCCGGCTGGCGCATTTCGGGCGACCCGGATAAGCTCACGCCGGATATTTCACCGGAAGACTATGATAAAATCCCGACAGTAACGCTGGCGGACGATTTTGCGGTCAGATTTGACGGTTATACCCGGAAAAGCGGGCTGCAAATCTTTGATGAACATCTCAGCCTGCTGCGGTACTCATGGTACGGCGACACCGCGGTCAACTGGCTTTCCCCCGGCGACTATTACGGCGTTATTGAAGCCTGGGGCCCGCAGGGGCGCTATATCGAATCGGAGGGCGCATATGAGGAGAGTATCTATAAGTGCGTCTTTCGGCTGATTGTCCCAGAGGGAGGGAGCGAGGCATACGCGCCGGAGAAGATCATTTCACTGACGGAAGCCCGGCTCAGGATCTTTGACAAGGACTGTGTTCTGACCGATGCCGACGGACTTGAAAAGCTGGAGGGTTGGCTGAACAATGCTGAGGTTTTGCAGGGCGGCGCTGGCTGCCCGTTCGGGAGCGTTCTCACGCTCAGATGCGCCGACGGCAGCGTGTACTCCTGCTGCCCGGCTGAGGACAGCTGCGGAGTTCTATTCTCAAACGGCGCCTGTTACCGCTATGCCAGCGACAATGAGGACTTCTGGGAGCTCTTCGGAATACAGGTGCCATTAAACCCTTAATATGATAATAAGCCCGCCGCTCCAAGTCGAACGGCGGGCTTTGTCTGTCTGTTTTCCCAATGGGCCCCCTATTCCTTTATCACGGCCGCGGGCTCCGGGCCTGTATGCTCAGCTCGGGCGACGGACCTGTAGGTGAGCCGGGTGATGGCCATGCTCAGGGCGCAGAAGACGGTTATCATCATAAAGAAGGGGATGTAGCTGCCGCAGAAGTCGGCAATCATGCCGGGCACCGGCCCGAAGAGAAGGGCCCCCACCAGATAGGCCGTCTGGAACATTTTTATGGTGTAGGGATAGCGCCCCGCGCTGGACATATCCGTGGCGAAAACGGCGAAGCCCGTGCTGGTCAGAGCCATGCCGAAGCCCAGCAGCATCTGGGCCAGTACAGCCACGGCGAAGCCGCTCACCCCTGCCATGGAGCAGAGCACCAGACTTATGACGCTTATCGCGTAGAAAAGGAGGCTCGTGCGGGCGCCGCCGACCCGGTCGGCGATGACCCCGTACATGAACTTGCCCAGGGTCAGAAAAGCACCCATGACCGACACGGCCAGAGAGGCCTGGGTCAGGGAGAAGCCCTCGGAGCTGTAGAGTATGGAGATATGGGCGAAGCCGGGGTTGGCGATGGAGCCCAGGAGCGCGACGGAAATGAACATGGCGGCAAAGCGGCCGCGGCTCAGGTCACGGCCGCTTTTTGAGGCCCTGTCGCTGCCTCTGCCGGGGAGGGGGACGAGACCCCTTTCGGCGGGGCTGTTCCGCAGGACTATGAACAG
>JAFRAF010000327.1 GCA_017405545.1 Oscillospiraceae bacterium
CAACTCCAACGCCGCGCCCTCTTATACCATAGGCACCAGCCCCATAAGCGGGACTGCGGGCACACTTACATATGACCAGCTGCTGGATTTCTGGGCCCAGTTTGACCCATATAATCTGAATACGCTGATCGTGCCCCCGGCGGTCATGCTGTCCATGCTGAAGCTGGAGGAGTTCCAGAATCCCCTGACCGGTCTGAACTTCCAGGGCACGGGCGAACTCAGCAACCCCATAGGCGCAAAGCTCATCAAAACAGCGGCCGCACCCGCGGGCAAGATAATCGGACTTGACCGGAATTATGCCCTCGAAATGGTCCGCGTGGGCGACGTGTCGGTGGAGTATGACAGACTCATAGACAGACAGCTCGAGAGAGCCGCCATAACCAGCATCTCCGGCTTTGCCAAGCTCTACACCGACGCCTCCGCCGTGCTGAATATCGGTGCCTGATATGGCAATTGCGGATGAAGTATACGAAATAGCCGCATCCCTGACGGGCTCGGACTCGGAGCACCTCGCCGATCTGTGCTCCGCGGCTCTTGCGGAGCTTACGGGGCGGCTGAGAGCCGGTGTAAGTCAAGAGGACTGCAGGGAGGCCCTTGTACAGGCGGCGGCGCTTTTGACCATGTCCATGCACAGCGCCGCCGCCATGGGAGCCGACGGGGTGGAGTCCTATTCCGCGGGCGACGTATCCGTCAAGCGAAAGAGCTCAGCTGAGCTGTCCGCCTACGCCCGGGGACTAAGGGAACAGGCCGAGATGATCATGGCACCCTACACGGATGACAGGGGCTTCGCCTTCAAAGGGGTGAGGGGCTGAGTGAACTACGGCGATATACTGAATCGTTACGGGGAGGAAGCTCTGCTCTGTACGGGCGGGGAGACAAAAACGATAAAGGTCTTCATAAACCCCATAATTACAAACAGAAGCGACAAGACCTGGTCCGGCACCCTGCCTGTCGGCGAGGTGGACAAGTCCAGATGGTACTGCTTCGGCCCGCCGGACTGCCCCGTAGATGACTGTGAAAACAGCTATCTGCTAAAGGGTGATGACAGCTTCGACTTTGTGAGAGCCGAGATGTACACCGTGGAGGGCGCGCCGGACCACTGGGAGGCGGTTTTGAGAGTGAGGAACAGGAATGACTGAGCTTGAATACATCATCAACACCGTGGCAGGCAGCCTGTCCTCCGCAGGAGTGGGGAATGTCATCAGGGCATTCCCCCCCGGGGTCACAGCCGCCTACAGCGAGCCCGTTATCGCCGTGGGCCTGAAAAGCGGAAGCGGAGTCAGCGTTGGGCTTGCGGACTACATGGGTATGAAGTATGAGCGGGAGAGGGACAGCTTTACGGAGATATACGGGAAAAGAGTTGAGCTCACCCTGTCCCTGGACATATACAGCCCGAAGGACGCCATTTACGGGGCAGCTGCCTGTACTGAGATATTCGGGTGCGTCATGGCCGCGACGCTGAGCTTCCCCTCCGGCATCAGGATACTGGAGATGCGCTGCGGAGAGACCGAGTATGACAGCGTCGCCCGCATGTTCCGCTGTCAGGGGGAGCTCAAATGCGCGGTGGCCCTGTACGCGGCGATAGATGATGAGAACACGGAGTTTACCTCATTTAGAATCAAGGGGGAATTGAATAATTGAGCATTACATATGAAAGGCCGGGCGTTTACGCATCCTACAGCGTGACAAGCGCCAGATACGCGGGGAGAAGCGCCGGCATAGTGGGCATATGCGCTGCCGCCGAAAGCGGCACATCCGGAAACATGTACACCGTGGGCAGCAGGAACGAGGCCGCCTCCCTGTTCGGGGCGGACTGTGCCCTTACTGTTCTGGCGGGTCTGCTGCTGGACAACGGTGTGGCCGAGATAAAAGCGATACCGCTTATCCCCGCCCAGGGCGCATCAGCGCCGGCTGACAGCGCGTATGAGAGAGCCTTTGCCGTATTGTCCGGGGATGAGAATATCGAAGTGCTCCTCTGCGACAGCTGGGACGGGGATATACATGCGCTGATGAAAACTGCTCTGACGACCGCGGCGGGCGCGTGCATCCATAAGATAGGCATCGTTGAGTGCGGGGCTGACAATGCTGAGGACGCGGTGGAGGCCGCCGGCGCGCTGAACTGTGAGCGCATGGTGATGGCGGCGCCCGCCGCCATCGGCGCTGCAGGCGCCGCTGCACAGGCCGGCAGCCTTGCCGCATGCATAGCAGGCGCCCTGGTCACATGCATAGACCCGGCCGTGCCCCTGAACGGAGCCGAGCTCTACGGCATAAGCGGGGTCAGCGCGGATTTTAATGACGCCGCCATAAACAGCCTTGTGAGAGGGGGCGTCACGCCAGTGGAGTGCACGGGCGGAACCGTAAGCGTTGTCAGAGGCATCACAACGAAGACAACAGCTTCCGGCGGCGGAAGCGATTATACCTACAGGGAACTGACGACCGTGCGTATCATAGACGACGTGATACCGGCGGTGAGACAGGCCCTGAAGTCCAGATTCAGCCGTGTAAAGAACACCGCCCAGACAAGGGGCGCGATACGCTCGCTGGTGCTTGTAGAGCTGGAGAAAAAGCTCAGCGCCGAGATCATAGACGGCTATTCCAATGTGAGCGTCACGGCGGACCCCGAGGACGATACGGTCTGCCTGGTCAGCTTTGAGTTCACCGTTGCCCACGGCCTGAATCAGATACAGATCACGGCCAATATAACGGTTTAAGGAGGTGTATATATGGGCATTGCAGCATTTCCTACATCCAGTGATATTTTCCTGGAGGCCGAGGGCAGGAAGATAGCCGTAGTACAGAGCTACAAGGCTGCGGCTGAGCGCTACAGCAGAAGCATAGAGGCCTTCGGCGAGTCTGAGCCCGTGGGGACACTGGAGGGGCAGAAGAACTACACCATACAGCTCAAACGCATATACGCCACTGACGACGCCATCAGCGACGGTATAGATTTCTATTCGATCAGCGATTTTTCTCTTGTCATCGTAAAGCCCGACAGACGAATAGTCTATGCCGGGTGCCAGTGGGCGAGCATAGAGGAGAGCAGCGAGATAGGCGAGACCGTAACCGAGAGCATAACAATTGTTGCCGCTCGCAGGATGGAGACCCATTGATGGAACTGGAGCTTCGCGTATGGCTTATGGGGACGGAGTGTGAGCTCCGCCCCATAAGCGCAAAAACAAGGCTTGAAAGCCGCAAAAAGGCGGGGGAACTTTTCCTGCAGTTGGGCGGAGACGCCCAATCAGACAGGCTGATAGAGGCCGCGGCTCTCATATCGGCGGGACTTTATGACGGGGACAGACCTGTATTCGCCTCCCCTGAGGAGGCGTTGGAGTCCCTTTCCGCCGATGAGATACTGGAGCTTGCCGCGGATTACGGGGAACTGTGGGGCCTGGAGCCCGCAGACGAGCCCCGCAAACTGTTTGAGAGCTATATAGACTCGGGCAGGATATATGAGGATTTTGACAATTACATGCTCAGCAGGGCATTGGAGAAGAGCGCTGTCAGCGGAGATGAGCTCCGGGCCCTTTTGCCGGACAGTGAAGGTGACGGGGCAGATGTTGACCTTGGGCCGGGGGACAGGAC
>JAFRAF010000328.1 GCA_017405545.1 Oscillospiraceae bacterium
AATACCTGTCCAGAAGGCCCGGCGAGTGTATATACGTGTTCCTGTGCATGACCCCGTAGCGCACAAATTCGGCGCTGCGCAGGGCAGGAATCATTGAAAACACCCTCTTCTGCTCCGGAAAGCGCAGATGGGTCTGAAAGCCCACGATATTGTAAAGGGTCCCTGCCAGATTGTCCTTGCGCAGCTGCACCACCGCGTATGGCTCCTCCCCGGTATGTGGGTCCCTGAGTCCCACCGGCTTTAAGGGTCCGTAGCGCAGAGTATCCAGTCCCCGTCTCGCCATGACCTCCACGGGCATGCAGCCCTCAAACACACCCCCGTCGTCAAAGCCGTGTACCGGGGCCTCCTGAGCGCTTTTCAGCTCCGTCCAGAAGGCTGTGTACTCCTCTCTGGTCATGGGGCAGTTGATGTAGTCCGCCGTCCCCTTGTCATAGCGGGAGGCCTCAAAGGCCGAGTCCATGTCCACGCTCTCCAGGGTGACTATGGGCGCCGCCGCGTCGTAAAAGCTGAGGAAGCTGTCGTCGGGAAACAGGCCCGCAAGCCGCTCCGACATGGCGTCGGAGGTCAGGGGTCCCGTGGCGATGACGACCCGACCGTCGGGGATGCTGTCCGCCTCCCTGAACTCTATCTCTATCAGTGGGTGCTCCTTTATCCGTTTTGTGACAGCCTCGGAAAATGCCAGCCTGTCCACGGCAAGGGCGCCGCCCGCCGGCACGCGGGTGAGCTCGGCACAGCTCATTATAATGCTGTCCAGCCTGCGCATCTCCTCCTTGAGGAGGCCTACCGCGTTTGACAGGTCGTCTCCCCTGAGGGAATTCGAACACACCAGCTCTGCAAAGCCCTCAGAGACATGGGCGGGAGTTTTTTTTGCGGGTTTCATCTCGATGAGCCTGACATTTATCCCCCGTTTGGCCAGCTGCCACGCGGCCTCACTGCCGGCAAGCCCGGCTCCTATCACGCTGACCGTCATTCGGCGCTCTCTTTCTTCTTTGCCGTTCTTTTAGCGCCGCTCTTTTTCTCTTTTTCCGCCGTTTTTGCAGCGGTCTTTGTGCTTTTTCTGCCTCTGCCAGCGGTCTTCTCTGCCGTCTTCTTATCCTCGGCAGCAGCTTTCTTTTTAAAGCCCCGCTTGTCCTCGGGCACAAAGTTGGGGCATTTCTCATTTATACAGAAGGGCTTGCGATGACCTCTGCCCGCCTTTTTGAACATGGTCTGTCCGCACTCCGGGCAGACGTCCTTCACCGGCACATCCCACACCATGAAGCTGCACGCCCCCTCTGGAAGGGTGCCGTTCTCCCTGGGAGGCTTGGTGTACTCGCAGGCGTAGAAGGTGTAGCCCTTTTTTGATGTGCGCTTGAGCAGCCGCCCGCCGCATTTAGGGCACTTGCCCGGCATTTCAATGACCAGCGGCTTTGTAAAGGTGCACTCGGGATAACCGGGGCAGGCCAGGAAGCGGCCGAAGCGCCCGTTCTTCACCACCATCTTCCGTCCGCAGACATCGCACACCTCCTCGGACACCTCGTCCGGGACCTTTATCCTCTCGCCCTCCAGGGCGGTCTCAGCGTCATCAAGGGATTTCTGGAAGGGCCCGTAAAACTCCTCCAGCACCTTCTGCCACTGCTTGTCCCCGTTTTCAACCGAGTCCAGCTCGTCCTCCATGCGGGCGGTGAACTGCATGTCCACGATGTCGGAGAAGTGCTGCTTCATAAGCTCGGTGACAACTTCTCCCAGAGGGGTGGGCCTCAGATATTTGCCCTCTTTTATCACGTACTCCCTGTCGAGAATGGTGGATACCGTGGGAGCGTATGTGCTGGGCCTGCCTATGCCTGACTCCTCCATAGCTTTTATGAGGGTGGCCTCGGTATATCTGGCAGGGGGCTGGGTGAATTTCTGCTCTCTCTCCAGCTTTTTGAGCTCAAGCTGCTCTTTTTCCGTCAAATTCGGAAGCGGAGACTCCTTGACCTCTTTTTCATCGTCCCGGCCCTCCTCGTAAACAGCGGTAAAGCCTGCAAATTTGACCGAGGAGCTGGCGCTTCTGAAGCTGTGCCCGACGGACTCCACCTCAACATTTACGCTGTCATACACGGCGTTGGACATCTGGCTGGCCACAAAACGGCTCCATATCAGCCTGTAGAGCTTATACTGGTCCGAGCTCAGCTGCCCCTGCAGAGATGCTGGCGTCCTCATCACGTCCGTGGGTCTTATGGCCTCGTGGGCGTCCTGGGCGTTTGATCGGCTCTTATACATCCGGTAAGAGCCCGTGTGGTACTCCGGTCCGTAGTGGTCGACAATGAAGGTCTTTGCCGCCTGCATGGCCTCGGCTGACAGGCGCTGGGAGTCCGTTCTCATGTAGGTTATAAGGCCTACGGAGCCCTCTCCCCCTATGTCCACGCCCTCATACAGCTGCTGGGCCACGGACATGGTCCTTCTGGGGGCCA
>JAFRAF010000329.1 GCA_017405545.1 Oscillospiraceae bacterium
CCTCAGATACTCCGAGGGCGCCCCGTCGGTGAAGTTGTCATATGTCCCCACAAGCAGGGCGCCGGTGTGGCATATCCGCTCCAGCTGGGAGTAGTCCCCTCCGTACATCCCGGGGGCGTTGTTCAGCAGGTCGGAAAACTGCCAGTCATAGGCGGTGTTGGCCGTGCACCTGACCCAGCCCATAAAATGGAAGGGTAGCATGTCCTCCCCCCGGCCCTCCTCCACCTGGCGGAGTATCATGGCCTTCTCCTCCTCGGTGACCCCGGACATCATATAGTCCAGATTTGCCGGCGAGAGCAGGAAAAAGCGCTCGATGGGGCAATCGTTGTGCCGGGAGAGATAGTATATGACCTTGTTGGCCCCCAGGGAGTGGCCGGCCAGTACGATATGCCTATAGCCCTCTTTCAGGGCGAAGTCCAGATAGGCCTCGATGTCCTCGTCCGTATAGACAAAGCGCTCGTTCCACGAGCCAATCAGCTCCTTTTCCCCCGTACGGACATTGACGGTCTCTATCTCGCCGAAGGCGTCGTTGGTCTGGGCGTAAATGAAGTCGATACCCGCGGCGCTGAGGGTCTCCCCGATGTTGTAGTAGAAGGGGTTGGAGAAAAAGTTGCCGTGAATGCCGGTTATGGCTATCATCACGGTATCCGCCGTTCTCTCCGCCTGAGCGCGGAACAGCGCGCCGTTGAGTACCGTGCCCCGCCTTGTGGGAATGTCGAGCTCCAGCATCATCGCTGTTCCCTCCCTCTGAAAACGCATCTGTGGCCGGGGGAGGAATAACATCCGTTGCAGGACACGCATTTGGACACGGCGTCGGGGTCCTTTTCCAGTATTTTGGGGAAGTCCGGCTCCCTGAGGAGGGGCCGGGAGATGGATATGAGCTCAATGTCAGAGCCGTTCAGGACAGACTCCATCTTCTCGAGACTGCGAAAGCCACCCACCACCATGACGGGGCAGCTCACCCGGTGGGCGACAGCGGCCGCGGCGTCGGCGAAGTAGCCCTCGTTCACATGGGCTTTGATGCCGCCCACGGAGGTGCCGTTTCCGCTTATCTCAATGGAGTCTATCCCCGCCGCGTCCATGATGCAGCAGGTCTCCACGCACTCCGCTTCCTGCAGGCCTCCCTTGACGAAGTCGCTGCAGTTTATCTTGGCCGTTATGTGCAGTGTGGGCGCGGCGGCCCTTATGCCCTCGATTATCTCCGTGATTATCCGGGCCCGGGCGGCCACGGAGCCGCCGTACTCGTCGCAGCGGTGGTTCAAAGCCGGGGATATGAAGCGGCTTAAGAAGAAATAGTGGGCTATGTGTATCTGCACCCCGTCAAAGCCGGCCTTCTCCGCCCTGACCGCCGCCTCGATAAACAGGCGCACGACATGGCCTATCTCCTCGGCTGTCATCCGGTCGGGCTCTGTCAGGCGGTATTCGCCGCCCGCTTCCCGGTAATATCCCCCCAGGGCCAGCTGGGTGATGACGGGGCAGTTCTCCTCGTGTATTATATCTGTAAGCCTTTTATACTGAGGGATGAGCGCGTCGTCACAGAGTCGCATCATGCCGTCAAAATTGTAGTCGTGCAACGCTACGCTGGTGAAGCCCGTGATAATGGCCCCGACGCCCCCTTTGGCGAGCTCCTCATATATCCCGAGGGCCTCCTCCGTTATGCTTCCGTCGGGATCGGCTATGCCCTCCCAGGTGGCGGAACGCACGAGTCGGTTCTTCAGCTCCATCCCGCCTATGGACACGGGCTCAAATACCTTTTTCATGGCGCATACTCCTTTACAATGCTCTCTCATTCCATTATAATGAAACGCAAGGAATTAACAAGAAGGCAGTTTTTTCTTTGCTGCTATATTTTTTATAGTAAAGGAGCTCGCAATGAACGTAAAGCCACTTCCGAAAGGTGAAAACATATATGAGACCCAGTGCCCCATACTCTACGCCATGACCCTCATAGGGCAGAAATGGAAGCTGCCCATACTCTGGTACATCGCCGACGCGGAAAATCAGACGCTTCGATATAGGGAGCTGGAGCGGAAGGTGGTAGGCATCACCGCAACTATGCTGACAAAATGCCTGCGGGAACTGGAGGCCGACAAGCTGATAAGCCGTACACAGCACAACACCATCCCACCGACCGTGGAATACTCCCTCACGGAAAGGGGCCGGACGCTCATACCCGCCCTTGAGTCCGTGTACAAATGGGCTGAGGACCAGATGGCCGTGGAATAGTTGCGCTGCAATATATGACACTGATAGACGAATAACGAGTAAAAAAGGCCCGCTGCAACAGTGAACAGAACCAGTAAAAACGGACAATAGACAAAACGCCCCCCTGATGTAATAAAATAGAAGGGCTGCATCAGGGGGTAATATTATGCCAAGAAAGTATCAAAAAGCACAAGAACTATTGACCGTCATAAATGCGCGGCTGGCAGAAGGAAAGACGCAGAGAGAAATAGCAGAAAAATCTGGTCTGAAAGATAAATATGTTGTGAAACGGTTGTTGAGCCGAGAGCGCCGAAAGGAAGAAAAGAGGGCAGCCTGGATCGTACTTCGACCAAAAGGCCGAACAAGGAAGGATGCTGAACCGAGAGACATTGTAAAAGAACACGCATACGAGATAAGACGGTTAAAGATGGAAAATGATCTATCGCGGGATTTTCTCTCGCTCACCGGAAAGGAGTGAAGACCAGCGTCAAATACAAGTAATCTATGACAACGCTTTGGCTGAAAACATTTTCTCAATCCTTAAAACAGAATGTATCCATCGATCAAAGATTGCTGCCCTTGAAGAAGCAAGGCAACTCATTGAAGATTATATCTATTTCTGCAACCATCAACGAATCCAGTTCAAAACAAAACTGACGCCTCTTGAAAAGCGACGTCAGTCTGCTGCTTAAATATCATATTTCCCGCATCGGAGGTCCTTTTTGTGCTGTCCACACAATCTGGGGCGGTTCAAGGACTGCCCGTCCCGGCTCCGTTTTATTTGATATGAAAAGGCGCAACCATTTCGGTCACGCCCTTTTCTGTAATATGGTTTTTCGGTCATCCATTTTATACGGCAAGCCTGCGGCCGCATCGGCCGTATCAGGTCACCACGTTCATAAAGCTGTCGACGAGATAGCGCTCATAATAGAATATGCCGCGTGGGACGTGGTCCATATCCCAGTAGCGCTGGGGGTGGTCGGGATATGCCTCATAGCCGCCGGCAAAGGTCTCGATGCGGTTGCCGGAGGGCTCCCAGAAGTAGATGGTCTTGCCCCTTGTGATGCTGTGACGGGTGGGGCCCACGTCCAGCCTCAGGTCGTGGAAGGCCAGCAGGTCAGCCGCGTGGCCGATGTCACCCCAGTCCTCCAGACGGAAGGCCACATGGTGGAGCGAATTGGGCCTGTCGTACTCAATAATGGCCAGGTCATGGGCCTTCATACCGCAGCTGAGCCACGCGCCGAAGTGTTTGCCGTCGGAGAGCTTGACGACCTCAGGGGCGTACATCTTCCAGACCTCGCAGAAATACCGCTCCGTCTCATGGACATTGGGGCCGTATAGCAGCAGATGGTCGAAAAGCTGGGCCCGCATGCCCTTCGGGGCCTCCTCCCAGGGGTATGGATTCTCGATCTGCGGGTGACGCTCCGCCATCTCCACCTCCGCGAACATCTGGATGGTGTGTCCCGTGGGGATCACGAAGGAATAGCGCTTGCCGTAGCCGGGATTGTCCGAGTTTGCGGGGATCTCGGTGCAGGGAAATCCCCACTTCTCCGTCTCGTCCTTAAGTCTCTCAAGGGTCTCCGGACTGTCCACCTTATATGCCACGTAGTCGAGTCCCGGGGATTCCGCCTTTCTGAGCACCACGGAGTGATGGTGGAACTCGTCATAGCCCTTGAACATTATGCGCCCGTCCTCAGTCTCGCCTACCCGCTGCAGGCCGAGAATGTTATCGTAAAAATCAACGGTCCTGTAATCCAGAACTCTCAGCTGAATGAGACCTGCTCTCAATACGCCGGATAACATATAGTTGCCTCCTTTTCATTATTTATATGGCAACGCCGTATATAGCACGCAAATAGCTGATAGGTTATTAAACTATGTCGCCCGGACGGCGCTTATTTTCTGGCGAAGAAGTTCATAAGCAGCTCGGCGAACTCCTCGGTGTGCTCGATCTGTGTCCAGTGTCCGCACTTGCCGAAGACATGCAGCGGAGAGTTCGGTATCAGCGCCAGAAGCATGTAGGTGTTGGACAGCGGTATAACCCGGTCCTCACGTCCGTGGATGATAAGCGTTTCGTGCCGGATGTTTCGGATGTATACCTCGTTTCCGGCCATGTCCTCCACGCCCTTCTGACGGGGCTCAGGGAACATGGATGAGAAGCTCTCCTGGAAGCCCGGCTGTATGCTGCCCTCATAGCGGGACTGCGCCAACTCGGGCGTGGCGAACTTGCGGTTGTAGCAGAACAGCTTGAGCAGCTTAGCCATGTTCTCTGTGGACGGGGTATAGCCCCATACAGAATCAAGGCCGTAGGTGATGGGGAAGGATACTCCCATTGCGCCCATGCATACCAGCTTGTCCACCCGTTCGGGGTGTTCGATTGCCATGGACAGCGCCAAAGCGCCGCCGAAAGAGTTGCCCACCAAGTGCGCCTTTTCGATGCCCAAGGCGTCAAACAGGTCCAGTGTCTGCTGTACCCATACGTCCATGCTGTAGGTCTGGCCCTCAACACGCTCTGTGTAGCCGAAGCCCACCAGGTCGGGCGCGACGATACGGTACGAATCCTTCATCAGAGGGAAAACCTTGCCCCAGTTGGCCCACGCAGTCACGCCCGGGCCGGAGCCATGTAGAAAGACGACGGTTTCGCCCTGACCTATATCGTGATAGTTCGTCGCAAATCTGCCGGTCTGAATGCTGTTGGCAATCTCAGGTTTTTTCTGTTCCATGTTTCATTCCTCCAAAATCAGTGTCAGGGAGATTTACGCACTCCCTGCGGGTGCTTCACGCAATTCGTTCTCCTCTAAGCGTGCATCCGCATCTGACCGCAAGCTTCCGGCTCTTCAGCAGCTGTGTACAGCTGCCGTCGGCGGAAAACAGCGCCGGGCAGTCTGACAGAAACACAGAAACCCCTTAATACCATAATAAAGCATACTTGTCCTTTTGACAAGCTTATGTTTTCGACATGAAAGCATAAACCCACCGTGGGTCTCTCACAGTGAAAGCCCCATGGTGGGTCTCATTTATTATACACGGTTTTACCGGCGCTTGAGAGGGCCGGTGTGGGCCTTATCCCCTATTTCAACGCGCTGCCGCAGTATTCGCAGCAGTTGTTGGCGTCGGGCACGGTGCTGGCGCCGCAGTGGGGGCAGGTCACGGCGGCCTTGGGCTGCGCCGCGGCTTTTGCCTCGTCCCTGACCTGCTGGCGTGCGTTTGTGAGCAGCTCCTTTATCTCCTTGCCCATGAGCTCATACTCCCTGAACTCCTTGTTCATCCCGGGGTTGGGGGCCCGATTGGCCGGCACGGGGGTGGGGGTCACATCCACGCTTGAGGGGTTGAGCTTGAAGTCGATGGTGTCGAAATAGGGGTGGTTGACGTTGATGACGATTTTGAAATCGTAGCTGAAGTTGTAGCGGGGTGGGTTGTAGCTGACGGATTTGCCGTCCTTGTCCTCGGTCTTTACCTCGTCCCGGTCCTCCTCTATCTCCAGCTGGCAGCCGGTGACCTGGGAGAAGTCCAGCACGTCCGGGTTCGCCTCCGCCAGATTGCGGGCGCGGGTGACTACGAATTTACCGGCGTCCTCGTCCAGCAGGAGCTTCATGTCGTTACCTATGGAGCGGGTGACGTTGAATTTGGCGGCCTCGGCCCTGTTGGCCTCTCGGTACTCGAGCTGCGCCTTTATCTCCTCCACGGTGCTGCTGCGCCGCTCGCTGAACCAGGGGGAGAGCTTGGAGGCGCATTCCTTGCAAAGATTGCCGTTCTCCAGCTTCCTGTTTCCTAAAAGCTTTATCTGCCTGCCGCATACGGAGCAGACCTTTTTATCGAAAATACCCATTGGGATTCCTCCTTTTCGGCTTGTACAGGCTATTTAATGTCCCCGTCGTCGAAGGGATCTCCGCATTCGGGGCAGAACTTGGGGGGATTCGTGGGGTCGGCGGGTTCCCAGCCGCACTTGTCGCAGCGGTACTGCGGCACTCCGGCGGGCTTCTTCGCGCCGCACTCCTGGCAGAATTTGCCCTTGTTGGTAGTGCCGCAGGCTGCGCATACCCAGCCGTCGGCGGCGGGTGCGGGCTCCGGCTTCTTCGCGCCGCATTCCTGGCAGAACTTGCCCGTGGAGGGGGCCCCGCAGGCGGGACAGGTCCAGCTGTCGGCGGCGGGCGCCGCAGGAGCGGGAGCGGCGGCGGGCGCGGTCTGCTGTGCGGCCTGCTGCTGTGCGTTCATCTGATAGAGGTTCTGGGCGTTCATGCCTCCGGCGTTCGTCGCCATGTTCATGTTCATGAAAGCCATGGCGGGGCCCGCGTGCTCGTTGGCGGCGGCGGCCTTCATGGCCTCCGCCTGGGCCTGCATAAGATGTGCCGCGGCCATGCCCGGGTCGCGGAAGGTGGCGTTGCGCTGCAGCTCCTTGATCGTGGCCTCGTCCTCCTCGCTGGCCTTGACGGAGGAGACGCCCACGGCGACTATCTCTACGCCCCGGAGCTCGCGCCATCTGGAGGAGAGCACCTCGTTCAGGGCGTCGGCCATCTCAAGGGTGTGGCCGGGCAGGGCGGAGTAGCGTATGCCCTGTTCGGATATTCTGGCGAAAGCGGGCTGAAGAGCCGTGAGCAGCTCGCTCTTGAGCTGGGGGTCCAGCTTGTCCCGGGTGTAGACGTCGGAGATATTGCCCGCCACGTTGGTGTAGAAGAGTATGGGGTCGATGACACGGTAGCTGTACTCGCCGAAGCAGCGGATGGAGATGTCCATGTCCAGACCGATGTTCCGGTCCACCACCCTGAAGGGCACGGGGCCGGGGGTGCCGTACTTGTTGCCGATGAGCTCCTTTGTGTTTATGTAGTAAACGCGCTGATCCTTGGGGATGTCGCCGCCGAAGGTGAAGCGCTTGCCTATGTTCTTAAAGGTCGCCATGATGCTCTCCCGCAGGTCGCCCGCGAATATAGAGGGCTCGGTGGAGCAGTCGTATACGTATTCGCCGGGCTCGGAGCACAGGTCCACCACCTTGCCCTGCTCGACAATAAGCATGCACTGGCCGTCGGCCACGGCTATGACGGAGCCGTTGGAGATTATATTGTCACTCCCTCCGGCGCCGGTGTTCATCTTTTTGCCCTTGGTCATGATGACGTTCTCGGGCAGCGCCTCACAGGCGAAATACTCCTTCCACTGGTCGGAGATAACGCTTCCGGCGGCGCTCAATGCGGCCGATATCAATCCCATAGTCAAATCCTCCTTTAAAAAATGTCGATATATTGTCTCAGGCCACGCATTGGGCCCTTTCTGCTTTGCCCTGCTGAGTTTTATTATATCAGAAGCCGGCACATAATTCAACACATCAGTCAGGCATATCGAAGGCGTCCGCGCCCTGAATCGCTGCGTCCCGGGGATCGCCGTCACCATCGCTCCCGTCCTTTGCCCGGGCTGTCAGCCACAGGGCGTATCCGGTCTCCGCCGTCAGCAGCAGGAAAAACAGCGCCAGCAGAGCGATGGGCGTGGACTCGCCGCCGGGAAAGAGTCTGCTGCATATATCCACGGCGGCGTGGGCGATTATCACGGAGACAAGGTCGCCGCTTCTTATGTATACCGCGCCCAGCACCAGCCCGATGACAAGGGCGTACAGCACCTGTACGAGCACATCAGCGAGGGTCATCCCCGCAATATTTGTCAGATGCACCGCCCCGAACACTATGGCCGATATGAGCAGCATCGCCATGGGCCGCATGCCGCGGGCTTTCATATTCTCGATGAATATCCCGCGGAATATGAGCTCCTCGAACACCGCCGGGGCCAGTCCGAAGAGCAGGGCACATCCCAGTCCCTCCGACTGCGGGCCCTTTGTCAGATAGTGGTATGCCACGTTCCACAGGGCGAAGAGCAGGGCGGGCAGCATTATCACAAAGCCTGTCAGCTGCTTTTTCAGCGAAAAGCTACGGGCGAAAACGATAAAAATCACAAGGGCCGCCAGCAGCCTGCCCACGGATATGTTCACCTCGCCGGGGTATTGCAGTATATACCCGCCGAGGGAAAATATGAGGGCGAGGGCAAAGCCCGCCGCAATCAGTATGAGCTCAAATATCACAGGGTGCTTTATCGCGAATTCTTTCAAGTCTGTTCCTCCGTCAGCATTCATAAATGCTGTTTGATCCGTTGTGTGCTGTCTGTGCGGGTGTTGTCCCCCTTGCGCTCGCCACGCGGACCGCGTATCCGCACAATGATTGTACAGACTTTAAAACCGCCTCACCCGCCCCTTCAACTCACCTTCCCCTCAGAGGAGGAAGCGTTGGCTTGCCGGAAGGCTTCGGCGGCGCGGGGCGTCCTTGTGAAAGGGGGACGCATTGCCGGCAGTCCGACCGAGGGGCCGACACGTTCAGCGGCTGACTGCTTTTCAAATCTCCTTTTCACCTGCTTTAAGCCCCGCAACAAACTTTTGCAGATCATCAAAGCCCCCGTGGGGCCAGCGGTCAATATCCGCGCCGTTTTTGTTTATCAGACAGTCGGTCAGCAGGAAGCATTTCATGCCCAGCTTCTCCGCTACCATATCCTCATCCACGTCATTGCCCACCATCAGGCAGTCCTCCGGTCTGAGCTTCAGCTCATCGCAGAGCTCGGTGTAGTAGGCGAGACTGGGCTTGCAGTGTCGGCAGTTCTCATAGGTGGTTATGTGTACAAAATCCTCCGGCTCCAGGCCCGTCCAGCGTATGCGGTGCTCGGTGGCGGGTACGGGGAACACGGGATTTGTGGCCAGCACCGCGGTGTACCCGGCGCTTTTCAGGCCCCGGACCGTGTCCTTCACCAGGGGATTGAAGCCGCAGGCGCAGCTGAGCTGCCCGAACTCGCCCCTGTAGAACTCGTCATATACCGGCCTTGCCGCCATAATCTCACGTCCGTATATCCCGGTGAAATACTCCCAGAACACCTCGTCATTGAAGCGGCTGCCGTCGTTTTTGATTATGGCGGCGATGCCGCCCCAGACCGCGTCAGCCAGCCTGGAGCTGTCAAAGCCCAAAGCCTCGGTCTTGGCCGCCAGACGGCGGAAGTAGCGCTTTACAAAGTGATCCTGATCCATGGGCAGCAGAGTCCCGTCAAGGTCGTAAAATATCGTATTTATCATGTAATTCTCCGTTTCATCCGCATTTGACTCTTTGTCACTATACATTATATTCTCCCCGGGCCCGTTGGGCAAGTCATTGCCGCGCACTTTTTATACTCAGTATTAAACGCGTATATGCCGACCCGTTGCTGACAAACGTATGCCATTCCTCGAGGAGAAATGCGCCGCAAGCCGCACAACAAACACAGCCCCGGCGGTCGTGAGGTGACTTACCGGGGCTTTTGAATGCTTTTTCTAATGTTACTTTTACTCTTCCTCGGCGGACTCGTCCGCGGGATCGGCTTCGCTGTCCTGCGCGTTTGGAGCGCTCTCCTGAGTATCGGTGGCGATTTCCCCATCGGCTGCCTGGGCGTCGTCCTCCCCGGAGGCTTCCTCCTCAGGGTCCGGATGCAGGGGCTCCGTCTTGGGCACATAGTCCCGGATATCGCAGAAATCGCGGCGGTTGACGCCGATGACCTTGGCCACAATGCTGCTGGGCAGCTCTTCCCGGGCGTCGTTTATGGCCATGACGCCGCTGTTATAGTAGTTCCTCGCCCTCTGCTGAATCACACCCTTTTCCCGGACCTGATCCAGTACCTCGGCCAGCTCCTCGTCCTCCTTCAGCTCGGGACGGGCCTCCAGCAGGCTGAACAGGCTGTCCTCGAAGGCGTCGAAGCCGTCCCCGATGGACTCCATCTCACGGACGGGGATGCGCTCGGGCAGCTCGGGCAATTCGACCGGCTCCTCCGGGACAATGCCCCGTGTCTGCAGGGCGGCGCTCATGTCGGACAGGGCCGAGCGGCGCATGATAAGGGCCTTTTCCAGGGCCTCCTGGGCCACGCCCAGCTGATTGTGGACCTTTTTAAAATCCTTCTCCGTGACCTTGAACCAGGCCAGAATAACTATCAAAACAAGAATTATCGCAACGGGCATATCTGTTTCCTCTCTCCGAAAGTCATGTGACTGTCAACCATTTGTCATAATCAATAAGTGTTTTCGTACTCAATAATATATCCGTACTTATTCTGGCCGGGGGAATAGACCTCGTCCCGGATGTCGTTCCACACCCATCTGTTTGCGGCGGAATCGAAATAGAACTCCAGCACGTCCTCCACATTGTCCTTCCACTGGAAGCTGGGCTCGCCGTCACCCCACTC
>JAFRAF010000330.1 GCA_017405545.1 Oscillospiraceae bacterium
CCGGTGAGATGAAGTCCCTCGGCTTTGACAGGGTCGAGATAGATCCCATGGGCAATGTGCTCGGTTACATGGGCAGCGGCCCCCGCATCATAGCCTTTGACGGGCATGTGGACACCGTGGGCCTCGGCGAGCTGGTCAACTGGAAGTTTGACCCCTACGAGGGCTATGAAAATGACACCGAGATCGGAGGCCGCGGCGCCTCTGACCAGCGTGGAGGAGTTGTATCCGCGGTCTACGGTGCGAAGATAATGAAGGATCTGGGCCTTATACCCGACGACATCACCGTGCTCGTTACCGGTACGGTACAGGAGGAGGACTGCGACGGCCTTTGCTGGCAGTACATATACAGCGAATCCGGCATAAAGCCCGAATTTGTCGTCATCACCGAGCCCACCGACAAGGGCATTTACAGAGGGCAGCGCGGCCGCATGGAAATTCGGGTGGAGGTCAAGGGTATCTCCTGCCACGGCTCCGCTCCCGAGCGGGGCGAGAACGCCATATATAAGATGGCCGACATCATACAGGAGGTGCGGGCCTTAAACGACAGGCTCCACTACGATCCCTTCCTGGGCAAGGGCACGCTGGCCGTATCCCAGAGCTTTTACAACTCCCCCTCCCGCTGCGCCGTGGCCGACATGTCAGCCATATCCATCGACCGGCGTCTGACCTGCGGCGAGACCTGGGAGAGTGCACTTGAGGAGATAAGGGCCCTGCCATCGGTGAAAAAATACAATGCCGAGGTGTCCATGTACACCTATAAGCGGCCCTCATGGACCGGACTCACTTACCCGACAGAATGCTTCTTCCCCACCTGGGTCATACCCGAGGACGCTGCCCCTACAAAAGCTCTTGTCGAAGCGCACCGGGGGATGTTCGGCGAGCCCAGGGTGGACAAGTGGACCTTCTCCACAAACGGAGTGTCCATAAGGGGCCGCTACGGCATCCCATGCATCGGCTTCGGGCCCGGCGCAGAGGCACAGGCCCACGCGCCAAATGAGATCACATGGAAGGCCGATCTCGTCAGATGCGCCGCGGTCTATGCGGCCGTACCTGTTCTTTACAAAAAACAGCTGGATTGATCCTGAATCAGGGAGGTTATACATATGAGTAAAGCCGCTGAAATCGCAAACAGGCTCGCTGCTCTGGACACCGGAAATATGTTCGGCAATGACTTTTTCCTCACATGGGATAAGACGGACGACGAAATCGCCGCCGTCTTCGCCGTGGCCGACGCCCTGCGTGACCTGAGGGAAAACAACAAATCCTGCAGGATATTCGACTCCGGTCTGGGCATATCCGTATTCAGAGACAACTCCACGCGCACAAGGTTCTCCTTCGCCTCCGCCTGCAATCTGCTGGGGCTGGATGTGCGCGATCTGGATGAGGGCAAGAGCCAGATCGCCCACGGTGAGACCGTCAGGGAGACCGCAAACATGGTAAGCTACATGGCTGACGTCATAGGCATAAGGGACGATATGTATATAGGCTGCGGTCATACCTATCAGAAGACCGTATCCGATGCCGTACACGACGGCTACAGCAGCGGCGTTCTGGAGCAGTGCCCTACACTTGTGAATCTCCAGTGCGACATAGACCACCCCACTCAGGCAATGGCTGATATGCTGCATGTGATACATGAGTTCGGCGGTGTCGAGAATCTTAAGGGCAAAAAGGTGGCCATGACCTGGGCCTACTCCCCCTCCTACGGTAAGCCTCTTTCCGTGCCTCAGGGCGTCATTGGCCTGTTCACCCGCTTCGGCATGGACGTGGTCCTTGCCCACCCCGAGGGCTATGATGTCATGGACGACTGCATTGAAGTCGCAAGGCGCAACGCCAGGGCCTCCGGCGGAAGCTTCAGCATTTCATCCTCCATGGACGAGGCTTTCAGGGACGCGGACATTGTCTATCCCAAGAGCTGGGCCCCATTTGCCGCCATGGAAAAGCGGACGAAGCTGTATCAGGCCGGCGACCTTGAGGGGATAAAGGCCCTTGAAAAGGAGCTCCTCGCCCAGAACGCAACCCACATGGACTGGGAGTGCACCGAGGAAAAAATGGCCATCACAAAAGCCGGCAAGGCCTTGTATCTCCACTGTCTGCCCGCCGACATAAGCGGAGTCTCCTGCGAGTCCGGGGAGGTGGCGTCTTCCGTATTTGACAGATACAGGGTGCCTTTGTACAGGGAGGCCAGCTTCAAGCCCTATATAATCGCCGCCATGATCTTTTTGGCCAAGGTTAAGGAGCCCGCCGGGACCATCCGGGCTCTGGAGGCGGCGAACCGCCCCAGAAAGCTCTTCTGATTTCGGCGTTCGACTCCCGTCAAAATGCATATTATTGGGTTTTTAAAACCCTGCCCGCTTCAGTCGGCTCATATTATCTGCGTGAAACGGGCGGATTTTTAGCAATAATGACAACTTCGCCCGGCATTTTAAGCTTATTTTGTGCTGTACTTACAAAGTCTTTATGTTGTATTGTGCCGCTTTATAAATTATAATTAATAGAGAACTTAAATATGTAAGTATTTAAATTCCGTATAAAAAAACAGGAGGATAAATTAATGAAAAAATCAATAGCTCTTTTGTTGGCTCTTGTCATGATGTTCTGCCTGATTCTGGCAGGCTGCGGCGAGGCGAATGAAGCCCCCGCTGACAATGCACCCGCCGACAACGCAGACATCGCAGAGCCCGCTGAAACTGCCGATGAGGGCAGCGCCAGCGGAGAGGTCACCAACATCAGCTTCGCTTCCGGCGGCACAAGCGGCACCTACTACGGCTTCACCGGAATCGTAGCCCAGGTCCTCAATCAGGAGCTGGCCGACATCATGAACATCACCGTCGAGTCCACCGGCGCCTCAAAGGCAAATGTACAGCTGGTTGACGCCGGTGAGTGCAACATGGCCATCGTACAGAACGACGTTATGTACTACGCCTATTCAGCAACCGACATGTTCGAGGGCGAGAGCGCTGTGGAGAGTTTCTCCGCTGTATGCTCCTGCTATCCCGAATATGTCCAGATCATTGCAAAGCCCGACATCACCTCTATAGCGGACCTGAAGGGCAAGAACGTTTCTGTCGGCGACGCCGGCTCCGGCTGTGAGTTCAACGCCCGCCAGATCCTTGCCGCATACGACATCAGCTTCGACGATATCGCCGTGACCAACCAGAGCTTCGCGGATTCCGCCGACTCCCTGAAGAACGGCACCATCGACGCCGCTTTCGTAGTCGCCGGTTATCCCACCACCGCTGTTACCGAGCTGGCAACCACCTACGAGTTCAACATTCTCCCCATAGATGAGGAGCACGCCGCCGCTCTGCAGAGCGATTACAGCTTCTACACCTACGGCAGCATCCCCGCCGACACCTACAGCTGCGTAAGCGAGGATGTCCAGATC
>JAFRAF010000331.1 GCA_017405545.1 Oscillospiraceae bacterium
AACCTGCAGGTCCACAACAACATGGTGGAGACCGCTTACGCCGGCCAGAGGACCGCTGTCAATCTCACCGGCATCAAAAAGGAAGAGATCAACAGGGGAGACGTGGTCGCGGCGAAAAACAGCATCACCCCCGGAAAGCTGCTGGACGTCAGGCTGGACCTTCTCGCCGATTCCAACAGAACCATAAAGAGCGGGGACCGTGTCCATTTCTACTACGGAGCCAGCGAGACCCTCTGCAAGGTGAGCCTTCTGGGCGTCGAGCTGCTGGGGCCGGGAGAGACCTGCTACGCCCAGCTCTTCTTCGACGAGGACGTTTCCATCAAGAAGGGCGATCACTACGTCATCCGCTATTATTCGCCTGTGGAGACCATCGGCGGCGGCATCGTGCTGGACGCCAGCCCCAGGAAGCACAGAAAGAAGGACACGGGAGTCATCGAGGCTCTCAGGATCAGGGAGAGCGGCGACGAGACCGCGGTGCTGGAGCAGGCCCTGAAGGACAGCTGCAGGGATTATATCTCCACCGCCCAGCTGGCAAAGCAGGTGGGCATGTCCGAGCAGGACGCTTCCGAAAAGCTAGCCCGGATCGAGGCCGAGGGCAGGGCGGTGAAGCTGCCCAACGGGGTTTACCTGCATATAGATTATGTAAATAACGCGGAAAATACCGCGATAGAGATGATAAGCGAGTATCATCAGTCCAACGCTCTTCTTCCCGGCATGCCCAAGGAGGAACTGAGGAACAAGCTGGCGTCGTCCCTTCGCATCACCGACGGCAGGAATCTTGAGTACATCATGGATCTTCTCATAAGCCGCGGAAAGCTGGAGGCTGGCCCCAATCTCATCAGGTCCGCCGGCTTCAAGGTGACCTACACTCCCGAGCAGCAAAAACTCATAGAAAGGCTCTCGGAGACCTACGAGAAGGCCGGCTTCGAGCCTCCCGAGACTGAGGAACTTCTGTCCGGCTATAAGGACATGAACACCGTGCGCCAGCTGCTCTATTCCATGGCGGAAGAGGGCATCCTGACCAGGATCTCCGCCGCGGGCTTCATATGGACGCCGTCCATCAACGAAGCCATCGACTATATAAAGAAGACCATCGCGGAGACCGGCTCCGTCACCCTGGCCCAGGTGAGGGACAGGATGTCCACCTCCAGGAAATATGCTCTTGCTGTCCTTGAATACTGCGACGCGGTGAAGCTCACCAGGCTCGTCGGAGACAGCAGAGTACTGTACTAGGACATTTGCTCCTGTTTATCGCATCAGCAGCGAGGGGTGGCGCAAGGAGGCACCGCGCACAATACAATGTGAGGCGGGTGACTCGAATGTGGGGCCCGCCGCCGAGCGCCCGCAGGCGGCCTAAATCTTGATATATTTCTGCCATTTATATGGGATTTGAATATGTCCGATAAAACGATTTCAGTTATCTAAAAAAATAATAAATAGCCAAAGATATTTTAATTGTTTTATCAACGGCCTCATGTTAATATGCTAACGAGGTTAAGAAGTCGGTTGATGACTGCGAGAGAGCAGAGTGATTCTCACCGAAGGAATAAGCCCTGCAGACGGCAACAGCAGGACGAATCTCTCAGGTACAAGGATCGCAGTCGGACGAGACTCTGGAAAGCGCTCCAATGCGCACCGAAGGGGCAATTCCCACCGAAAAAAGGGAAGAAACTCTCAGGTTACTAACAGAGCAGGAAGCGCCAGTTTTCTGCTCTTTTTGTATGAAAAGATGACGATAGTAACCAACAATCCGGACGTCAAAAGCAAATATGAGGGCGATCACACCGTTATATTCGTCGAAGGCGGATACAAGGACGTGCTCGTAAAGGTCAGAGACCTTGTCCACGAAGGGCACCAGCTGCTCACCCATCCCCTTATGGGGAGCCTGAAGCCCAACGAGACCCCTTACAGGAGCATCGCCGTCAGCGCTCAGAAGGGCCCTGTGGATACCGACAGCGTCATTTTGATCAGCGAGAGCATTGAAACATTTGACAACTTTGCCAAGATCGACCGGCCCGACAGGGGCACCAATACTCCTGAACGGCTGCTCGCAGATTTCCGTCTTATTGACCTTACGTTAATCAGCAGCGCAGTAGACTTCCATT
>JAFRAF010000332.1 GCA_017405545.1 Oscillospiraceae bacterium
GCATAATCATGACAGTGTGCTGCCTGCTGATAACCGGCGCGCTGGCGGAGGACACCGACACTATAGAGGTAGAAAACGCTGTGCTGGCCTACACGCTGGACACAGATAATAAAACTGCCGAAGTCACTATACAGTCCGTCAGTGAGAGCGGCCCCGTGACTATCCCTGATGCGATAAAAGTCAATGGAGTCAGCTACAGCGTTACCAGCGTCGGGATCAAGGGCTTTGCCGAAAACGTGAAATACGTATCACCCAGTACGGACTTTGAGGACGCACAGGAGATTGCAGGCAAAATCACAAGTCTGACGGTGCCGAATACCGTCCGGGCAGTTCCCGGCAATCTGTTTGACTGGAGCCAGGAGCAGAGCGGAGTAAAACCTGACTGCATCAAGCTGAGCAGCTTTACAATCTATCCCCCGGATACCGAGAATACGCTGGCCGCTATCCCGGCATTCATCAGCGGAAACTATAAAAGCGGCGCATATTACGCCGGGAAGTGCCTTGTGAGGGTAGACCCAAACTTCACAGGCGACTTCACTGTCAAGAAAGGGACAATATGCATTCTTGCCTCGGCCTTTGAGGGCTGCAAAAACATCGGCAAGGTCAGCATAGCCGACTCCGTGGAGTTCATAGGCACAAGGGCCTTTGCCAATAGCTCGGTGACGGAGGTCAACCTGCCCAAGGGCCTCATAGGACACAGCAACTCGATCCCGGCCTTCACATTCTATGGCTGCGACAGGCTGAAAACCGTGAATATAGCCAAGGGACTTAGCCTGTCGAGTATAGGCTGGTGCGCCTTTATGAACTGCTCGGCTCTCAGCGCTTTTGACTTTGCCAATGTGGACTTTATAGAGGGCCTGGCCTTTGCCTGCGCCTTCGACCAAACGGCAGGGGTATCCATAACCCTGCGCCCGGAGCAGTTAAGCAACACGCTGGGGCAGTTTGCCGCATCCGGAGTCAAGAGCGTGACCTTCGGGGAAAACAAAAACAACGGCAACTACCGCATTCCGACTGAGTGCTTCCGTGACTGTAAGAACCTCGAAACACTTGTGCTGGGAGAAGGTGTGAAAAACATTAACGCCTGTTGCTTTGATGGTTGCACAGCTCTGACAGGGGATGTGCTGAAAGACAGCGCGGTTACCCATCTGGACTACCGTTGTCTGGCAAATACGGCCATCACAGAGATCACTATACCCGTGACTGTCACAGGTATGGCCGGCGGCGTATTCGCGGACAACCCCAAGCTGGTCACCCTGAACTGGAAGGCGACTGAGTATAACGGCACGGGGGCGATGTTTGCCGTTCTCAACGACTGCACCTATTACTATAGAAACTACAAGACGGATACAAATGGATATTTGCCCGGCGACGATTACTGCAGAAAACCCAATAAGGATGGGCAAACCTTCATAGAAACCCTGAACCTTTATTGCGGTGCCAGATATACCAATTTCTTCTCGCAGCAGCCCTATCTGAAGACGGTGAACTTCAAATATGAGGTCACAGTACTTGGGGAAAGAATGTTCGAGTGGAGTCCATCCCTTACCACGGTCACCTTTGAGTCTCCCGAGAAGCTTGAGGTCATAAGTAATCTGGCTTTCGTTTTCTGTCCCGAGTTGCACAGCTTCCCCTTTGATGAGATGACGAGCCTGAAGTCAATAGGTAGCTACGCATTTCTGCTGAGCACCTCAGGCTTTAGCAAAGATTGGGTCAATTCCCTTACCGGAGAAAGGCGGGATTACGGCTTGGCGGGACCGCTGGATCTGAGCAATTGCACATCCCTTGAAAGTATCGGTCAGGATAGCTTTTCGACCCAGTACAACATCACTTCTCTGGTAATCCCCGAAAGCGTAAAATCGGTGGGTTGGGGCAGCTACTATAGTACCGGCGCCTTTGTCTATTGTCAGTCGCTGAAGGATGTGACGATCAACTGCCCCATCTCTGCCTTTATTCAAGGATTAAGTTATAACTTCTATTCCGGTCCCCCGGTCAATGACGTGATAGAGACACTTAATATACCCAACGCGGGCGACAATATCCCGGGCAATTACTTTCTGAATTGTTTTACCGGACTTAAGGAAGTGACCCTGGGCGGTATGACGGCTCTGCCCAATGGTGCATTTAACTACTGTGGCAGCCTTGAAACTCTCAATCTGCTTGATGTGACCGAAATAAGGTCCGGTAACTTTTACGGCGACAATAATCTGAAGACCGTGAACGCTCCGAAGCTCAAGACACTGGGGAATAATGCCTTTGCCGATTGCAAAGGGTTAGAGCGGCTGGAGCTGCCCTCCCTTGAGACTGTGGGCGACTGCGCCTTCGCGTACAGCGGACTGAAGCAGGTTGCCCTGCCAAAGGATGTGACTTACAGCACCCGCGTCTTTGTGGGCTGCGATAAGCTCGAGACAGTCATTATGGAGGAGGGTGTGACAGCTATTCCCGACTTCATGTTCACCGACTGTACGAATCTGAAAAACGTTTCCCTGCCCTTTACGCTTGAGAGCATAGGCTGGGGCGCCTTCAAGAACTGCCCCGCGATTGTGACCATGGACGTTCCCGCCTCTGTCACGACGATAGAGGACGACGCTTTCACGGGCAGCAAGGGTTCTGACTACAAGCTCAACGTCATCCTGCGGGGCAATCCGGAAATCAAAACATCTCACGCGGATTGCGGCATAGGCGAGGAGGAACTTCTGCCCATACCGAAAAACTCAAGCGTCTACTATACGGCGGACAGCGCGAAGACAAAGGCGGAGTCCTATAATGCCTCATACGCAGAGAACACCCTTGCCGTTCTGCCACTCAGCGATGATACAATGGCGCTGACCAACTCGGGAGCCCCCGAGAGAGTTGCCGCCGGCAGCGCCCTCGACCTGGAAAACTTCAAGGTCCTGCTGGGCGATACCGAGATTTCGGACTACACTCACGATTACGACAAAACCGATCTGACTCCGGGCAATCGCATCGTAAATGTTGCACTTAAAACAGCTGTCAATGCAAGCACCCTTGTAAAACAGTCTCTGTCGGCCGTGACCCTGAAGGGCGTATTGGTGACAGGCGACGCAAGCGCCATCGGCGACGGAACACCGATGGACCTCACCACTTCCTTTGGTGTGGAGGTATTTATCCCGGTCGAGAGCGTGACAATCGAACCCGCGACATTGAGCGTCCCGGTCGGCGGCAGCGACACTCTGACCGCCACAGTATCGCCCGAGAACGCTTCTTACCCGACCGTCACATGGACGAGCTCTGATGAGAGCGTCGCCACGGTGGACGAACACGGCGTGGTTACCGCGGTTGCCAAGGGCGAAGCGACCATCACCGCCGCCGCGGACGGAAAGAGCGCCGACTGTACCGTGACGGTCAAAGCCAAGTCCTCCGGGCATACACCGGCCGAGACTGCCAATCCCGTTGAGATTCCCGAGGATGTGGAGAACGCCGCTGTGAGCGTTGAGCCCAAAACCGCCAATGAAGGAGAAACCGTCACCGTGACCGTTGATCCCGAGGAAGGCTACAGCGTGGACGGGATCGTTGTCACCGACAAGGACGGCAACGAGATACCCGTCACCGACAACGGCGACGGCACTTACTCCTTCGTGATGCCCGATTCCCCCGTGAGCGTCAAGCCGGTCATCAAGGCCGATACCGCCGCGCCCAAGTTTGTGGACGTACCCGAGGACGCCTGGTTCCATGACGCTGTGTACTGGGCGCTGGACAAGGGCGTCACAAAGGGCACCGACGATACCCACTTCTCGCCCAACGCCTCCTGCACACGCGCCCAGATGGTGACCTTCCTGTGGAGGGCTGCCGGACAGCCCGCCGTCGACGGTGTGGATAACCCCTTCGACGATGTGAAGAGCGGTGAGTACTACTACGACGCCGTCCTGTGGGCGGTTGACAAGGGCATCACCAAGGGCGTCAGCGCCACAGCCTTTGACCCGTCCGGAACCGTGACGCGGGCCCAGACGGTAACCTTCCTGTACAGGTACGAGCAGAGCACGGGCGGCGGATTTGTGGATGCATGGGCATTCCAGCTGGAGTTCAGCGATGTGGGCGACGTGCCCGAGTGGGCTTTTGAGTCCTTCTGCTGGATGGTGATGAATAAGGTCATCGAGGGCAGCGGCGGCAAGCTCATGCCCAACGACGACTGCACCCGCGCCCAGATCGTCACCATGATGAACAGATACTTCGAGGGCGAGTAAGGCCGGAGTGCCGACGGGAAGGATACGGATAAAGCCGACTCCGCGCCTTTCGAGCAGACAAAGCAGACATAATAAGCGCCCCGCTTCCGTACACTTTCGGAAGCGGGGCGCAGCGTTATTTTTTTGCCTGAGTTGGGGGAAGATTCAGGCATATAGAGGAAAAACACTGTACTTTTTGCCCGGGATGGGTTACAATGTCGGTAATCCCGAAAAGGAGAACCGTTATGAAAAAGAGAGTTATCGCGCCGCTGGCCGCGGCTGTCCTTTTTGTGTTTCTGCTCTCCTGCTGCGGCAAAAGCGGCGGTGAGATCACCACCGGACAGATTGGGGTCATCAAAGACGAGGAATTCGGCCACATATATATAGATAAGACCATAGACGAGTTCAACGGCCTGGGCTTTGTCCCGGGTGACAGTGTGGACATAGCCTTCGATAACGGAATGTCCTTTGAGGACATCCCGTACTATACGGGCTACTACGTCCCAGTAGGGGAGCTCCTTGTCTGCGCGTATCCCGGCTATCCCCATGTGGTCATCGCGAGGAACTACGGCGATTCCGTCTGGGAGGAGTTTGAGCTCACAGAGGGTGCCACAGTGACGGTCACTCTGAACGAGGCGGGCAGGTATCTGGATGAGCAGGAGCTGTTCGCCATGGAGTATTCGGACAACAGGGCGGACTATGATTCGGACGAAATCTTCGCCAACTTCCGGGAGCTTAAGGGCGGCCGGCTGAAGGATGGGCTGATCTACCGCTCCGCTTCCCCCTGCGACAACCAGCACGGCCGCGCCGAATACGCAGATAAGCTGGCGGAGGAGGCGGGCATAAGATTTGTCCTGAACCTGTCGGACAACGAGACGAAGTACGCGTCCTATGTCGAGGCCGGGGACCATGACCTGGAGTACTATGATTCCCTTAACGGGGAGGGCAATGTCATGTTCCTTGCCATGACGGCCAACTACCGCTCCGAGGCGTTTGCGAAAAGCCTGGCCGACGGTGTATTCACCATGACGGTCCACGACGGGCCCTGCCTGATACACTGCGTGGAGGGCAAGGACAGAACGGGCTTTGCCTGTGCCCTGCTTCTGGCGCTGGCCGACGCGAGCTTCGATGAGATCGTCGACGACTATATGGCGAGCTTTGAGAACTATTACGGCTTGAATCTGGATAACGACCCCGACAAGTTCGAGGCCGTCGAGGGCAACGTGAACGACTTCTTCTGCTGCATGTGCGGCGTTGAGGCGGATACGCCTGTTGACACACTGGATTTAAAGAAGGGCGCCGAGGACTATCTCCGTACAGGCGGCCTGGGAGATGAACAGATTTTCCTGATAGAGGATTATTTAACACAATAATAAGGAGGAACACGGAATGAAAAAACGCATACTCTCCCTTATGCTGGCGGCCATGCTGCTGCTGGCGATCCTGCCGGGAACGGCCCTCGCCGCACCCGATATCAATGTCACCGTAAACGGCAAGACCGTCCAGTGGACGGACGCGAGACCCTTCATCGATAAGAACAGCCGCACCATGGTGCCCCTTCGCGCCGTGGGCGAGGCCCTGGGCCTGAAGGTGGACTGGAACGACGCGGCCAAGGAGGCGATTTTCACCAACGGAAGCAAGACCATCTATTTCCCCATCAACTGCTCATACTACATGACGCAGAACGGCGGCAGGGTCACGATGGACACGGCGGCGGTGATAGTCAACAGCCGCACCTATGCGCCGATACGCTATCTGGCGGAGTATTTCGGCTTTACGGTTAGCTGGGACGACTCCACGAAGACCGTGGGCATCAAGGGCTCGGCCTCCGCGCCCAGATGGGTGCTGGTGGACTCGTCCGCTCAGAAGGCAGACGACACCAACAATCAATATTACAATATTACCGTGACCTATGAGGGCGTAAAGAACGGCATGGTGCAGTTCAAGCGCTCGGGCGGCTATTACCAGGATCCGAAGAACTATGCCCGCTGCGACGCTTATTTTGAGTGCCAGCAGCCCCCTTCTACCCTCACCCCCGGCCAGGCCCTGACGCTGGAGATGCGCTTTAAGGTCGAAAACTATGAGTTTGCCAGCAGCAGCGGAAGTCAGAGCGGTATAATGCTTGGCGCTAATTGGATATACGGCTTCGGCGGCAGTTATTTTACGAATGCGCAGGGTGAAAAGTATTTCAACACAGCTAATACCGGCGCGGGCGCCACCTCCGGGAACATAGAGAAATCGGATACCTTTACCTGGACTGTGAGCAACAGCACAAGTATAGGCGCCAGATATGATATAAAGTTCTGCAGCAACAGCTGCGGAACCTATACCTGGACCTATGAATTACAGCAGTAAATGAAAAAACAGAGCTGTCCTATTTACCTCGAAACCGGACAGCTCCAGGCTGCGCCCGGCGGTATTTGACAGACAGCGCCATATGTGCTATGAAAGGCCGCCATGGGATAATGATAATATGAAAGGAGCTCCGACATGAAGAAAATCACGGAAACCGACAAGCTCTCCAAGAAGAAAAAGAGGGAGGTATTTGCCAAGCGCCGGGGCGATTGGCAGGGCCTCAATCCCGTCACCCGGGTGTCCAAAAACGGCAAGGCGTATGACAGGAAAAAGCAGGAAAAGCCGGAGAAGGACGCCTATGACGAAGCTGTCTCCCAATACGGGGGCAGCGGAAGGAGATAGGGCCGCAAATGTGCCCGGCGTTTGACGGGCGGAAGCGGCTCTAAAGTCCCCTTGACATTCAGGCGCGTCAGCGGCGCGCGGCGATTACCGTAGGAGGTCAGATGGATACAATCAACAGCATAGCTGCGGAAGAGGATCAGTTTGCTTACCGCTTTGACACCCAGCTTCTCATCGACCGCAGGGACAGGGATCTGGACGAGGACGAGATATCCGATTACATCAGCAGCCATTTTGAGGGGAACTCCCTCATCGCTGTGGGCAGCGAGGAGCTTGTGAAGATACATTTCCACACGAATGAGCCCTGGAAGCTGCTGGAATACTGCAACTCGGTGGGCGAGATATACGACATCGTCGTGGAGGATATGATACGCCAGTCGGCGGGGCTGCAGGGTTAGCTTTGCAGCGCGAAAACTGAACAGACGGCAAAGGAGCAGGCGGAAAACGCCTGCTCCTTTTTTGTGAAGCTGTTATGGCAGCCGCCGCGGGGACAGGGGAGAGCCTCAGCTCTCTTCCGTGATCCCTTTCGCGAACCGTATGTTGTCTATGAATGACTCGAGCTGTATCTCTGAGGAGCGCCCGTCGGTGAGCCGGTCTATCTCCGCGTTCGCGGCGGGATGGAAGGCCTTGCCCTCGGTCTCCGCCGTTTTCGCGGCCAGCACGGCCTTGTCGAGTATGGACATGTCCGCAATCCGCAGACCCTCGTCTATGGGCCTGAGCATCAGAAGGCCGCCCTTTTTGAGCCTGTCGGCAATCGCCCGGGCGGAGCTGAAGGACTCCGCCGGGGCCTCCGTTCGGACATAGGCGCTTTTGAACACATAGCCCGTGCAGGCGGGCCCGGTGACGAGCACCCCGTGCTCCCTAAGCCAGCCCAGAGTGGCGGGGATGTCCAGCATGTCCTTGGGGGATGTGGATATCAATGCCACCGGCAGCTCGGCCAGAGCGGGCAGGTCGGGACAAAGCTCCTCGCCCTGTATATCTCCTATGCCGCCCATGCCGCAGGTCACGGCCAGCTCTGCGCCCATAAGCTTGCACGCGGCCATGGTACCGGAGGCGGTGAGGGCGCCGGACAGCTTATTGTCCAGGGCCTCCTGCAGGGTATAGCAGTCGATGCGTGTTACATCCTCGTGCCGTGCCCTGAAGGGCAGGTATTCGGCCATGCTGCCCACGACGATCCGGCCTTCGTCCACCCATGTCAGCAGCTTTTCGTCCCCGAAGGGCCAGGCGCGTTCCATAGCCTCTTCTGTGACGGAACGCAGGCCGTGGGTGAGCAGACAGGTCTCTGCCAGAAAGTTCATTTATTTCCAGTCGTCCATGTCGGCCACATTATCCACCGTGACAAGGGTCAGAGGCAGATAGATGGGGGAGTCGTACTCGGCGCCCTGGCACATGGCGATGGCCATGTTCAGCGCGGCCTCGGTGTACTTGACGCTGGAGTAGGACATGGAGCCGGTCATGCTGCCGTCCTTGATGGCGGCTCTCGCGTCGTCGGTGAAGTCGACGCCGTATACCAGCACGCCCTCAACGTTCTCGGCGGCCAGAGCCTCGACAGCGGCCAGAGCCATGACGTCATTGCAGGCGAAGATGCCCTTCAGATCAGGGTACTCGGTGATGAGATCCTTGGTGGTGTCAAAGGCGATGGTGGCGTCCCAGTCGCAGGGGGTGGAGGCTACGAGCTCAATGTTGTCGGCGGCCTCGAACACCTCGGTGGCGCC
>JAFRAF010000333.1 GCA_017405545.1 Oscillospiraceae bacterium
ATGAGGCCGCCGTCAGCGGGCAGGGTCGAGGGCCCGGAGTCACCGGGAAGAGACTTTAACGTCCCGTCATCGGAAGCCTCCGAATGGGAATCTACCCCGATGGACTGACTCCCGGCCGTGCTTATCTCTATATTCACGTTGTCCTTCCCCAGCATGTAGCCGGAAACAAAGGCCGCGGCGGCAAGCACAAGTGCAAGCGCCGCCAGTTCTGTACGCTTAAGTGACACGGGCTCAGCCCCCATTCGGAAAAATGTCGAATTTAGTTGATTTTCATTGAGTTTTCCGCTATACTGTTTAAGATAAACTGTATGCTTCAGCCGGTCCGGCACAAAGCACGCGTTTTAACGGTTTCGCACAATTAAACCTCACTGTTTTATCAAGCTGTCTTTTCCAATATTAATATATTACCATACTTTGTGGGAGATTAACACGAAAATGTTTAAGAAATTTACAGCTCTTTTCTGCACTCTTGTGATCATATTGTCCATATTCGCCGTCTGCGGCGTCGGAGCAATGGCTGCAAGCGAGATAGAGGTCGACGCCACCTCCGCTATGCTCGTTGAGGCTGAGACGGGAACGATCCTCTTTGAGGAGAACGCCGACGCCCGTGTATACCCCGCCAGCACCACAAAGATCATGACCGTCATCACGGCGCTGAAGGCAGTTGAGGCGGGCAGAGTCAATCTTGACGATATAGTTGTAGTGTCGGACAACGCCTACTTCGACATCGGAAAGGACGCCTCCAGCCAGAATCTCGCGGCAGGCGAGGAGTTCACCCTGGAAAACCTCCTGTACTGCGCCCTGGTCGCCTCCGCCAATGAGGCCTGCAATGTCATCGGCGAATATATCTCCGGCAGTCCTCTGAGCTTTGTACATGAGAGGAACACCTACGCAAACGAGCTGGGCTGCACCGGCACAAACTTTGCAAACACCCACGGAATGCCCAACGACAACCACTACACCACCGCCAAGGATATGTATCTGATTTTCAGAGAGGCCCTCTCCCTGCCCGACTTTGAAAAAATCGCCGGTACCAGCTCATACACAGTCCCGGCGACAAACATATCCAATTCCAGAAGACTGACGAACACAAACGAGCTCATAAACCCCAAATCCAAGCTCCGCTATTCCAACTGCAAGGGCGGCAAGACCGGATACACCGAGTCCGCCGGGCACTGCCTGGTCTCCTACGCCGAGAATGACAACATGCGCCTCATCGCGGTGGTCATGGGCGCCGGCATGAAGACCGGGTCCAGCACTCCCACCGATACCCTGCACTTTTCCGAAACCACCAAGCTCTATGAGTGGGGCTTTGAAAACTTCAGCAACCAGACCATACTCTCCTCTAAAGAGCTGGTGACTGAGATCCCCGTATCCATGGGCAAGGGCAAGGACTCCATCGTTCTGCGTCCCCAGTCTGATATTACCGTTATCATCGACAGCAGCGTGCCCATCGACAAGATATCGAGGGATATAAAGATATACAATCAGGAGAGCGACAAGCCCCTCATGGCCCCCATCAGCGC
>JAFRAF010000334.1 GCA_017405545.1 Oscillospiraceae bacterium
CCTGCTTTCCGTTTTTGAATACCGTGAAGTGCAAATGGGGGCCAGTACTCAATCCCGTGCTTCCAACCTTGCCGATTCTTGAATCCTGAGTGACATACTGACCGCTGTGGCAGAGTATTGCGCTCATGTGGCCGTAAAGGGTGCTGTATCCGTTGCCGTGGTATATGACCACGTAGTTGCCGTAGCCGCCGCCGTATTTTGATGTGACAACGGTTCCGCTGTCAGCGGCATATATATCGGTACCGTAGGACGCTCCGATATCCACGCCGGCGTGAAGTCTGTATATTCCGGAGACCGGGTTTGTACGCATACCGTAGTTCGAGGTGACCCGCGTGGTATATGAGGGCCATATGAAGCGGCCCGTTCCGGTAGTGATGACGCTGGTGGTGCTTCCTCCGCCGGCGCTGGCGGCCGCCTTTGCCGCGGCCTCCTGCCGCTCGAGGGCCTCTACCATCTCGTCTATTTCCTTCTGGATCTGGGCCTTGGAGGCCTCGGCCTCCTCCTGCAGCTTATTATACTCGTCGAGGTTGGCCTCGATGCTGATCAGAAGCTGGTTTGCCTCTTCAACCTGCCGTTCCAGTTCGGCCTCAACGGTCTCCTGCTCCGCCTTGGCCTCCTGGAGCTGTACCTTTGCGTCTTCCAGCGCCGCCTTGGCGTCTTCAATGGCCTTTTTGGCCGCCACAAGCTGCTGATACATGGCCTCGTCCGACTTCATTACCTCGTCGATTATATCGAGTCTCACCAGCAGATCGGAGAAACTGGTGGCGCCGAAGATTATGGAGTAATAGGACACGGTCCCGTTCTCCTCCATGGCGCGGATGCGGACCTGGTACTGTTCCCACTGCTCCTCCATGGCGGCCTGGGCCGCGACGACCTCAGCCTCCTTGATGGCGATCTCCTCCTCGCAGACGGCGATCTGCTCGGTCAGGTTGTTTATCTCCTCCTGGGTCAGCCTTATCTGCTCGTCCAGGACTTCCTTTTTCGCCAGTGTCGACTTTTTCTCGTACTCAAGGCTGTTTATCTCCGCCTCGATATCCTGTATCTTCTGCTGTATGGATGTGCGCTGCTGCTTCAAGTCGTTCAGCGCGCTCTGGGAGACAGGCGCCGCCAACGCTGTCATATCCCTGCAGGCCGGCGTCAGCCACAGGCACATCGCCATAGTTAGGGACAGCAGCAGACAGACGGCTCTGTCAAAATATTTTGATCTCATTATGTAAACCTCCGTGGTCAAAACTGCGGATAATCGCCAAAAAGGCGATTCTGCTCCCGCGCCGCAGCACGCGGAAAGCTGTATTTAGAAATAGTTCACTACGCCGATGACAAGGGTCAGCGCGAGTATCAGGCAAAGAAACAGCGCCATAATACGTATGAACCATTTTCTGTTTCCCATCATAGCAATTCTCCTCCTCAGTCCGGGATCATACCTTCAGATAATTCTTGATTGCCAGCGAGCTTCCGAATATGCCGACAGCCAGTCCCACAACAAGGAAAGCTATGAGCAGAGGGATGGCAATAGCGCTGAAGCTGACAGCGTGCAGGAAGCTAAGTCCCGTATCGGACAGTACAAAGTCTCCCACCATACGGTAGAGGGCCCACTGTGCGATATACGCCGCGAGGGAGCCTATGAGCCCCAGCATGATACCCTCTATAACAAAGGGGGTACGTATAAACGCCGGTGTGGCTCCCACCATTTTCATAATGGCGATCTCCTCGCGCCGTTCAAAGCTCGTCAGCTTTATAGTGTTCGCCATTATAAACAGCGAAATGATAAGCAGCACAACAATGAGCACCACGGATACTATGCTCACCACGTTTTTCACCGTGATAAAGCCCTGGGCTATCTCCAGATGGGCGTTGACCTTAACCACGCCCGGTATGCCCAGCAGCTGCTCCTGTGTCTGATCCATCACGCTCAGATCCTTCAAGTAGATGATATACCGGTCTCTGAGCACCTTGGAGTCCAGGCCCTCAAACAGGTGGGAGTCATACTGGCTGACATAGTCGTCCCAGGCTTCTCCCCTGGATTCAAACACCGCGTCGCTCACGTTCTGTATCGCCTCTATCTGTGATTCCAGCCCACGCGCCTCAGACTCGGCGTAGTTCTCATCCACAAAGGCGATGATCTGGTTCTGGTCCTCAAGCGAGCGTATTATCGAGCTCACATTCACCGCCAGCAGGGCAAAACTGCCCATAATTATCAGGCAGGCTATTATTACGCCCACCGTGGCAAGGGACAGACACCCGTGGGTAAATATGCCGCCTATGCCCTCTCTGAAATAGTAAGCAAGTTTACTCAGGTTCGTCATCGTAAGAACCGTC
>JAFRAF010000335.1 GCA_017405545.1 Oscillospiraceae bacterium
CTTTTTTCTGCTGGAGTTGAGGATGGACGGATTCTCTCTCTCCTTGGGAGTCATGGAGAGGATGATAGCCTCTGTACGGGCAAGAGCCTTCTCGTCTATGCTCGCGCCCTGCAGCGCTTTGGCGTCCATGCCGGGTATCATACCGGCCAGATCCTGAACGCCTCCCATTGATTTTATCTGACTGATCTGATCGTAGTAGTCCATCAGAGTGAGCCTGTTTTTCTTGACCTTCTCCACAAGCTCAAGGGATTTTTTCTTATCAAGGGTCTGCTCAGCCTTCTCAATGAAGCTGAGTATGTCGCCCATGCCCAGTATGCGGGAGGCCATTCTGTCCGGGTGGAAGGCCTCAATGGCGTCCAGCTTTTCGCCGGTGCCGGCGAATTTAATGGGCTTTCCCGTGACGGCCTTTATGGAGAGAGCCGCGCCGCCTCTGGCGTCGCCGTCCAGCTGGGTCAGCATAATGCCGTCAATGCCCAGAGCCTCGTCGAATGCGGCCGCCGCGTTGACGGCGTCCTGTCCGGTCATGGCGTCCACAACCAGGAGGATTTCCGCCGGCTCCACCTCGGCCTTTATCTCCTTGAGCTCGTCCATCAGCGTCTCGTCTATGTGCAGACGTCCGGCTGTATCGAGGAAGACGAGGTCATTGCCGTGCTTTTTGGCGTGAGATATGGCCGCCTTTGCGATGTCGACGGGCTTTGCCGTGCCCATCTCGAATACGGGCAGGCCCAGCTGTTCGCCCACGGTCTGCAGCTGCTTGATGGCGGCGGGGCGGTAAATGTCGCAGGCCACCAGCAGGGGACGCTTGTTCTGCTGCTTTTTCATGAGTGCGGCCAGCTTTGCGCCGTTTGTGGTCTTTCCGGCGCCCTGAAGGCCCACCAGCATGACTACAGAGGGGGACTTGGAGGAGATATTCAGCTTGGTGTTGCTGCCGCCCATGAGAGCGGTGAGCTCCTCGTTGACGATCTTGATGACCATCTGGGATGGGCTGAGGCTCTCCATTACTTCGGCCCCGGAGCAGCGCTCGCTGACGCTCTTTACAAAATCCTTTACGACCTTGTAGCTCACGTCGGCCTCGAGAAGGGCCATGCGCACCTCGCGCATGGCTTCTTTTATATCTGCTTCACTTAAGCGGCCTTTGCCGCGGAGCTTCTTAAAAGAGGCGGATAATTTTTCGGACAGGGTTTCGAATGCCATTATATCAAGCCTTTCAGATCCTGGATTTTTCCTCTGAGCTTTTCAGCCTTCTCTTCATCGAGTGTGTCGATATCGCGCTCCATGGAGGAGACGATATCCCTAATACGCGAAAACCGGGATACGAGTCCGATCTTTGCTTCATAGTCCGTAAGGACCGCCTCTGCTCTTACGAGTATATCCCGCACGCCCTGGCGGGAGATCCCCTTGTTTTCCGCTATCTCGGCAAGGGAGAAATCCTCGTTGAAATAGAGGTCAAAGCATTCCTGTTGTTTTGCGGTGAGCAACTCGCCGTAAAAATCATAGAGCAGGGCCATCTCCAAGGTTTTGCCGTTCATTTCAGCCTCCACTGTAAAGTGAAAACACTTTACAGCTGCTCATTTTACAATAAAGCGGAGAGCTTGTCAATAGGCAGGGAATATTTTTTTATCCTACATGGGCAGACTATTAGAAAGCTTAGGAGGTTGTGCCATGAACTGTGATATGGGACCGTATATAGTTGACGAAAAGCTGCGCGATTATGCAGAGAGTA
>JAFRAF010000336.1 GCA_017405545.1 Oscillospiraceae bacterium
ATTCATCTTCCTGCGTATCTCTATGGGGATCACAACTCTTCCCAACTCATCAACATGTCGTACAATACCGGTAGCTTTCAAGCCCTCACCTCCTGTGTTTGTCAAATTACGTCAAAACTTACATTACAATTATATCAGAATACGCCCGCTTGTCAAATACATGTTATAGAATGCGGACAGCCGGCATATGCTCCTAATGCGTAAAAGGGGGCTTGAATATGGCCATGGCTCGGATATGGACTTGCATGACGGCCTTTGCCGTTGTGTTTGGCCTTGTAAGCGGACGGATGGACGCGGTCTGCAGCGGAGCGCTGGAGGGGGCGTCCGCCGCTGTTGAGCTGTGTATCAAAATATGCGGCGTGACCTGCCTCTGGTGCGGAATCATGGAAGTGATGTCAAAGGCAGGCATTACGGAAAAGCTGTCAAAAGCTCTGTACCCCATACTAAGGAGGCTGTTCAGGGGCCTGCCTGAGGGCCATGAGGCCTTCGGCTTCATATCCGCAAACGCGGCGGCGAACATGCTGGGCCTGGGAAACGCGGCGACTCCGATGGGAATAAAGGCGGCGGAAAAGCTGAGCGACGGGACAGGCAGGGCAAACGACTGGCTCTGCACCCTTGTGGTCATAAACACAGCCTCCATACAGATCATACCCTCCACTGTGGCGGCAATAAGGGCGGCGGAGGGCAGCCCGGCGCCCTTTATTATACTGCCTCAGGTATGGATATCTTCTGTTGCTGCTCTTTCGGTCGGGCTCGCTGCCGCCGGGATTCTGCGGAGGCTGTGGGGAAGCTGATTTGGCATATATAACAAACTGCGTTATCCCGCTGATAATAGCGGGAACGGGCATATTCGCCCTCAGCCGGGGCGTGGATGTATTCAGCTGCCTTACAAAGGGCGCAAGGTCCGGGCTGGATATAACGCTGCGAATACTGCCGGCCCTTATCGGGCTTATGACAGCCATATATATGCTCCGGAGCTCCGGTGCGCTGGATGCTCTTAGCTCTGTCCTCGGTCCGCTCTGCCGGGCCCTGGGCATACCGCCGGAAGCAGTGCCCCTCATGCTCATGCGGCCCATAAGCGGCAGCGGGGCTCTGGCCGTGGGCTCAGACATAATCGCACGCTTCGGCCCGGATTCCCTGCAGGGTCTCACCGCCGCAGTGATGCTGGGCTCGACCGAGACGACCTTTTACACCATCGCCGTATACTTTTCCGCAGTGGGTATAAAAAAGACGCGCTGGACAATCCCGGCGGCCCTCTGCGCGGATATAACGGGGCTCGTGACTGCGGCACTGACGGTGAAATACATGACATAGAGCTGAGAAAAAACAAAGGAGGCCTTCGCCTCCTTTGAAAAGCCAAAGGGGGCAAAAGCCCCCTTTATGTTTTGATTTACATTTTTTCAGGCGCGGTCACGCCCACTATCTCAAGGCAGTTCTCAATCACCCGGCGGGTGCATTCGGCCAGCTTGAGTCTGGCATTGAGTATATCCTCAGGCTCGCCCTTTATGCGACAGGCGTTGTAGAACTTGTGGAAACGGGCCGCCAGATCTATCACATAGCGGTTGATGCGTGATGGGTCATAATCTCTGGCCGCGAGTCTTATCTCCTCGGGCAGCAGGGATATCTGCTTTATGAGCTCCCTCTCCGTTTCGCCGGAGAGCACGCTTATATCCACCTCGGACATGGGCCGGACATCAGAGCCCTCCTCTGACAGATTCGCAATGAGGCTGCATATCCTGGCGTGGGCGTACTGCACATAGTATACGGGGTTCTCGCTGTCCTGTCTGACAGCCAGGCCCAGATCAAACTCCAGATGAGTATCCGGCTTTGCGTTGAAGAAGAAGCGGCAGGCATCCACGGATATCTCGTCCAGGAGATCGTTGAGTGTAAGCGCTTTTCCCGTCCTCTTCGAGACCTTTACGGTCTCCCCGTCCCTTGTGAGACGGACCATCTGCATGATGAGAAAGTCCAGGCTCTTGTCTTTCATGCCCAGAGGCTCGGCGGTCATGGAGGCCTTGAATCTGATGGCGTGGCCGTGGTGGTCGGCGCCCCAGACGTCGATGACCCGGTCAAAGCCGCGCTCGATGAACTTGTTCCTGTGATAGGCAATGTCCACGGCGTAGTAGGTATAAAAGCCGTTGGCCCTTCTGAGCACCTCGTCCTTATCGGCGCCCAGCTCCATATTCTTCAGCCACAGAGCTCCGTCCTTCTCATAGGTATAGCCGCTGTCGCTGAGGAGCTTTACCGTCTCCTCCACGTAACCGCTCTTATGCAGGTCGCTCTCCAGGAACCACTGGTCAAAGTTAATCCTGTAGCGCTCAAGGTGCTTTTTCATGAGGGCTATGTTGTGTGGCAGGCCGAACTCGACAAAGGCCTTTCTCCGCTCATCCGAGGGCATGTCCAGATACTTATCCCCGTCTTTTTCATATATCATGGAGGCGAGCTGCTTTATGTCGTCCCCGTGATAGCCGTCCTCGGGGAACTCAACGGCGTCCTCGCCCTTTATAAGCTGCAGATATCTGGCCTCGATGGAGCGGCCGAACAGGTCCACCTGATTGCCCGCATCATTTACATAGAACTCGCGCCATACGTTGTAGCCGGCTTTTTCCAGCACCGAGGCCAGCGCGTCGCCCAGGACTCCCCCTCTTGCGTTGCCTATGGTCATGGGCCCTGTGGGGTTGGCGGAGACGAATTCCACCATAACCCGCTCGCCTTTTCCCATGTCCACGGAGCCGTATTCGGGCCCCTCAGTCTCCACCGCCCTGAGCACGTCGCCGTACCACTTGTCGGAGAGCATGAAGTTTATAAAGCCCGGTCCGGCCACGGACACCGACTCGAAGAAGCTGCCGTCCAGCGCCAGCTCCTCCACAAGGGCCTCAGCTATCTTTCTGGGGGGCATGCGCATGCTTTTTGCGGCGGCCAGAGCGTACCCGCAGGCATAGTCGCCGTTCGCGGTGTCCTTGGGTATCTCCACTGAGCCCTGCAGCACGCAGTCGGCTGGCAGGCTGCCCTTCTCCGCGGCTTTGGCATAGGCCTCCCTGACCAGCTCGTCTATCTGTATTTTTGCCGATTCTATCAGATTAAACATAACTCACACTTCTCTTACATTTATTTTAAATTCATTCCTGCTGACAATGGTGTTGTTCATGTCCACCACGTACTTTATATTCAGGTCTCCGCCATTATCACCAAAATTGGCGGATATGCTGTGGGTATCCACGCCCATGGTCATGGTCCCGAAGGGGATCTCGTACATAAACAGGTGCTTGTTCCCCTCTTCAAAGGTCATCAGAGAGTTGACTGTCCCCTCTCTGCGCATTATAACGGTGGAGTCATGGACTTCAAAGGTGGTCTTTGTCCCCTCCATGCCGGTGAGCTCGCTCTCCATATAGCTGAAGGTGGCAAAGCCATCCTCGAGGCCGTACTGTCCGTCGGTCACCAGTTCTATAGTTCCTCCATCCGTGTCATCATTCTCGTGAAATCCGCTTATGGATATGATAACATCTTTATTCATTGTTCTCTCTCCGTAAAACCCAGAGCAATAATCATAATGAAGTATTATAACACTGCTTTAGTCAACTTGTCAAAAATTGTTGATGGTCACCTGGCTTATGTCATAGGCGTCGCCGCTGCCTAGGAACAGCCTGGCCATCTCTCCGAAGCCGTCCGGGCTGTCGGTGACATAATAGCGGCGTTCGCCCTTTGTGCAGCCGCTGAGCATACCGGCGTTTTTCAGCCGCTCTGATACATAGACAGCCGTCTCTCCGCCCGGATCAATAAGCGTCACATTGTCGCCCATGACCCGCCCTATCATGGCTCTTATTATCGGGTAATGGGTACAGCCCATGATGAGTGTGTCAACTCCGGCCCTTTTGATGGGCTCCAGATAGTCCTCCGCCACAAGGCGCAGGACCTCGTCATCGACTCCTACCCTGCCGTTTTCCACCAGTGGCACAAAGAGCGGACAGGCCCGGCCAATCACCTCGGCCTCGGGCAGCTCGGCCAGTATAAGTCTGTTATACGCCCCGCTGCCTATTGATGCTTTGGTCCCAATCAGTCCTATCCTGCCGTTTCTTGTGGCTTTCGCCGCCGCCTTGGCAGCCATGCCCGCAACGCCATATATTGGAATAGGATAGTCGTTTTCAATTGCCTCCAGAGCCACCGTGCTCACCGTCCCGCAGGCGGCGACTATGCATTTTATATCGAAGCTGCGCAAAAAGGCGATATCCTGCCTTGAGTACTCAATAATCGTCTCCCGGGAACGGCCTCCGTAGGGTACGCGCCCCGTATCCCCCAGGTATATTATATCCTCGCCGGGCAGCACTTCTATCAGCCGCTTGACAGCGGTCAATCCGCCCATGCCCGAGTCAAATACGCCTATCGCTCTTTTATCCATGAAAGTCTCCATTCTGCCGCTGATACTTCGCGGCAAAGCCGTAGATGATGACGCCGCGTTTCTTACGCCGCGGCTTTCCTTTTTCCAGTAAACACCGGTACGATATAACCAAAAGTTTTTCACTGCGAATGTTATAATATTCCATATCAAAAAATAAAACAAGTGTTAATATGTTAAATCATTATGGAATTTTTCAATACAATCTGTTATAATGTAATTTACACAGCTTGATTGCGGTGTTTTCAGGCTGATGATAGCGCGTCAGACTATAATAATCGATCCGGGAGGGCTGACCATGGTACATGTTGATCTCACCGACAAGGAATTCAGGCGTCTGCTTGACATGGTTTATATCGGAAACTGGATATTGAACTCTCTCCGCGGCGAGGACCGCTTTGAGGATTATGATAAAGTCGAGAGCAAGCTTTTCGGCCTGTGCGCAAAGCATGGCATGGATAAGCTTTTCACCGTCCACAAGGGCACGGTACTGCCCTCAAGAGAATTTGAGGAGGGCGGCATACACGAGGCTATCATGGACTACGAGGACGACATATACTTTGAGATACTGGCTGAGGAGATGGCCCGGAGGGATATGGATTTCACCCCCGTGAGCACCGAAAACTATGAAGAGCTAGTGGACCGCATGTAGGAATAAATGGAGGAGTTTG
>JAFRAF010000337.1 GCA_017405545.1 Oscillospiraceae bacterium
GCCCCCGCCCCGGAGATGGACCTGCTCCGGGAGGAACGAAACAAAAACCTCTATCTGGCCCTGTCCCGCATTAACGATGATTACCGGCAGGTCCTGCACCTGATCTACTTCGAGGATATGAACCATGAGGAAGTCGCCCGGGTCATGGGAAAGAGCCTCCGCCAGACATACAACCTGGCTCACAGGGGCCGTCAGGCCCTGCGCGAGGCACTGGAAAGGATGGGCTTTGAATATGCGGAAAACTGATGAACAGCTCCGGATTATAATGGACCGGTCCGAGAATCTGAAGAAAAAGCGCAATGACCGCAGGGTGCTGACCCTGGGGGCGCTGGCCTCATGCGCATGTCTGGCCCTGATCGCAGCTGTCTCCATGTCGCTGCCCGCCTTTTTCGACGGGGCCGCCGGCAACAGCGGCCGCTACGGCAGCCTTATCCTCTCCACACCCGGCCTCGGCTATGTTATCATAGGCGTACTCGCCTTTCTGCTGGGCATATGCGTCACACTGATGTGCGTCCATCTGTCCCGACGGGGAAGGGGGAGCGACAAGCCTTGAACGACATGCTGACGATCAGCTTTCTTACTCTAATATCCAGTATCATAGTCTACGCTCTGCTCTCAGTCCGCCTGTTCCTGAGACTCAGACGCGTGGGCCCCTCGCCTGTGCTGGTGTTCCTGCTGTTTGGCGTTGCCAATTTTCTGGTCAGCGAACTGTATTGGCTCTCCCACATATTTATTACCCGGGAGAACACAATAGTGTTTGCCGCCGTGGAAGTAGCGGAGACAGGCGCATGTCTCTGCTTTGCCTCATCTCTGCGGACGGCACTGGGCGAGGACGTCGGAAAAGACCGGCGTATACTGCTTGAGGCCATTGCCTTTATGGCCTGCAACACGGCGTTCTGGATAGCCTGGACCGGCGGCTGGGTGAAGGATATGATGTCTGGCGCGGCCATGTGCTATCTGTTTTACACCTGCATGCTGGGCGCTAAGTGCTATAAGCTGTTTCCGCATCATATACGGTCGGCCTTTGTGACGGGCGCGATTCTGATCTTTTCCCTTCAGACCGCGGCGCTGCTTATCGGCGGCGATACGGGAGCCCTGATGGACAATCTCTGCGCGCCGATCTGGCTGCTGGGCATTGCTTATTTCATGTTCCGTATCATCCCCGCTGTACGCGGGGGGGGGGACACCTTAGGGCGCGGTACCATGGCCCTGACATATACGGGCCTGGTGTGGTGCCTCTGTGCCATGTATCTGAGCTTTGAGCCCTTTTATTTTGTCCCAACCGTTTTTCAAATTTTCATGGTAGTCATGATGGTGCTGGCCGCCGAGAAGGAGGTGGCCGGGAAATGATATACGCTGAAAACATCTTCCTGTGCATCGTGGTGCCTCTGATCGTATCTCTGGTCTTTGTCAGCGGCCCGGCGCGGAACTTCGTCCTGTCCTTCCTGGTGGGTATGGGTGTTTGTCTGCTGGGAGCCTACATCAGCGGTTTTCTCACCGTGGTGTCGGGTATGACGGCGGAGGAGGTCTCCATCTACCTCTCTCCGATAGTGGAGGAGATAGTAAAGCTGCTCCCTCTGCTCTTCTACCTCTACGTGTTCAGCCCCGATGACGAGTCGGCCTTTCTGAGCGCCATAGCCATAGGGGTGGGCTTTGCCACCTTTGAGAACTGCTGCTACATACTCACCGCCGGGGCCGAGAGCCTGACTTACACTCTCATCAGGGGCCTGGCCGTGGGCGTCATGCATGTGGTCAGCATGCTTGTGCTGGCTCTGGGGCTGGTTCTTATCCGCCGTTTCAAGGTGGTGTCGCTGGCCGGAATCGTGGGAGTCCTGGCCCTGTCCATGGTCTTCCACGCCCTGTACAATCTGCTGGTCTCCCAGCCGGGGGTGACCTCCACGATAGGCTACATTCTGCCGCTGGCCACGGCCGCGCTGCTGTATCTGCCGTTTAAGAGGCTCATGGGCAGCAAGCGGTAAATAACGGGTTTTTGCCTGCCGTCCTTCGGGGCGGCAGGATTTTTTTGCTTTTTTTCAAAAATATGTGAGAAAAACCCGCCCCGGCCGCGACTAAATAGTGAACAGCAATCATTCCGGAAAGAGGTGGTGACCTTGAAATACACCCTTGACGCGTCCCTGCGGGAGCCTTCGGCCCGGAGCCTCCGCCTCCGAAGGAAGCGGGAAAAAGAGTTTCTCGGCGCCCTCTCCACCACCGCGCTGGCCCTGTTCGCGGGGCTGGTGACTGCGGTGAAGGCCGTTTCCGTGCAGATCGGAACGGGGAGCGTGGGCTCCGTTTACGGGGCTTTCGTCCTGCCCAACACGGCGGGGGGCTATATACTGGCGGGCGTGATAGCTTTCGCTCTGGGAGCGGCGTTCACCCTGCTGTGCATACGGTACCAGAAGAGGGTCGCAAACAGACGATCGGAAGAAGCGGGCGGCGGGCAAGACCGGACCGACCCTGAGATATTAAAGGAGGAAGAAGCATGATCCAGCGACTGAAAAAATCCCTGTGCGTGCTGCTGTCAGTGGTGTTTATGCTGCAGCTGGCACAGCCCGCTCTGGCGGTCCTGCAGAGGGACGCACAGCCCGACGCAGCCTCTCCGGAGGACGTAGTCCTCACAGACGCAGAGGGCAATGAGACCCATGCGGACAAGTCATGGGAGGAGATATACCCCTACGGGGCCTTCGCCTTCGACTTGAACGCCGCCGGGGTCAAGGAGGGCGAGGACGCCGTCATCACGGTTTACCGCCTGGGCGGCACCACTGGCCGCGCCACGGCATATATAAACTATAACCCCACCGTGGTGAAGAATGAGGACGGCAGTCCCTATTATGGTTACGCACTGAGCGCGGACGACATCACCCTTGAGGTGGAGGAGCCCATGCCCGCGGCACAGTACCAGCCTATAGGCAAGGACCCCGACCCCGAGCGGGGCGACGCCCTTATCGTCAGCGCCGCTGACGGCGATGGCTATGTCCTGACCCTGTCACAGGAGGCGGACAGCTTCCGCTGGCAGCTCCTCTACGAGGGGAAATGGTGCGACATTACCGCGGCCGACAAAGCAGAGCTGGAGATGGACGCCGAGTTCATCGACAGCGGCGATTTCGACTTCCGCTGCATATACACTGCGGACGGCGCGAAGCTCTGCACCGATTCCCTGAAAGGGGTCACATATGTAAAGCCCGAGGCCGAGATCCTTGAGGCCATGCCCGAGGACATCGAACTGAACGCCGAACCCACGTATACGGCGCTGGAGCTGGCCGACGGGGATGAGCAGATCTCAGCTTGGATGTTCAGCCTCACCTTTGCCGAGGGCGAGTGGAAGAAGGAACTGCATATCAGCGCCCACTCGGACGGCGTCGCCGAGGCCCTTGAATCCGCCACTCTCCGCATAGCGTATACGGAGGGCGGAGCCGTATATCCCGGCTCTGACTCCATGATCTTCCACGTTGAGGATATAGACGAGTCTGTCTCCAGCACGGTGGGCTTCACTGTCAGGAGCGTGAAAGCTGACAAGGCCGACGGCTATGCGGAGATTACAGTGGCCCGCGAGGGCGGCAATGAGCGGGCCGTGTCCGTGGACTACCAGACTGGGGACGGCAGCGCGAAGGCTGGCGAGGATTATGTCGAGACCAGCGGCACCCTTATGTTCTACGGCAACGTGTCTGAGCTGCCCATCAAAGTGGAGCTCATTGACAGGGGTGAGCAGAGCTGCGAGTCTCTGGATTTCCATATTGAGCTGTCCGGACTGAAGGGTGACGACAACTGCGTCATGGCGGAGGATAGCGCCACGGTGGAGCTTATAAACTCCGGTACCGGCGACAGGTCCAACCTGGCCTCTGTCCTCTACGACAGCGAGACGGTGGATATGACCGCCGCCGTGAAGGATGCCCCCACCGCCGCGAACTCCGGCACCGAGACCGCCGTGGGTCAGCCTGTGGATATGGAGGAGTCTGAGCCTTCGCTGGCGACCTTTATCCCTGTTGAAGACAGTGACAATATGACTACACAGGTCCATAAGTTTACAGACAAAGAACTTACTGCATGGGGAAAAACCGCGATACTTGATTTTTCCAACAGCACTGTAAACAGCTGGAACTACGCTAACCCCGATGGCACCGGTTCTGCTGAGACTTTCCGTGATTCTCTTGCCAATTTCACCAGTCCTTCCAGCGGAACCGCAACCATTCAAAGCCATGGAATAATGCTGAAAGGTTCAGCGGACACATCTATACAGCTTAAATCCAGTGACAAGTTTAACCTTCAGTACGCCGGTCAGATGTTTTCCAAATATCAGGTCTCGATAATATCAACATACGATAATACCAATCAAAGGCCACAGGTCGTAGTCACAAAAGGAAATACTACGTCCACCTATCCGACCGAAGACAAAATCACCAGCACATCCGTCTCACAATCGACAGGAAAAACCGATCTCGATTGGAACGATTCTTTTGGATTAACAGTACAACTCGAGAACACCGGAGGAAAGGAGTGCTCTGTCTATCTTGGTACAGGCGCTTTCTACGGTCGAAGACACTTTAAGGATAATTCTTTTTCCGTCGAAATCACGACTCCCAACGATGAAAACACGGCGCCGGATGGTTGCGCGGTAATTTCAGATTATTCCAAGTTCTATCCCACCGTGGAGGTTGTGTCCGGCGATAATTTCAGTGAATATGTACCTGGCAGCGGCGGCAACAATGGCCATTATATAGAACACAACAGTCTCTATGTCGGCTCTACGATCAAAATCTCCGCCCCTGATCTTGAAGGCTATCAGATTGCCAGTATTGTGGTGCTCCAGAATAAAAAGAAAACGGACGAAGACATAAACTGGACCAGATTTGAAAAGTTTGATATGGGCACGCAAACGTACTCAAGCGAAAATCCGGACTATAGTGGTGACGATCCCAATCATACGGTATCCATGACGGTTCGACTGCTTGGAGTCAACGGTACGTTGGATCAGGACGACTTGGATGCCAAATATAAAATCCGCGTCGTATATGAACGGAGACCGAGGATCATAGTAGACCTGACTCCGTCCCTTCCCCGGGATGACAATGGTACGATCCTGACCGATCAGGTATCTCAGCTCTTTGCGGATACGAACGGAAAGTATTATAACGGAAATGAGGATCATGGCTTTGGGTCTGCCTTACTTGATTGTTCCTATACACTTTGGCACGGCGCTTACGATGATTTTACAGACTTTGAAAAAACAGTTTATTCAGATAACTGGCGTCCTGCTATAGATGAAATAAATGGAAAAAACCAGTGGGTTTATGAAGTCGCAACTCTACAATACCTGAATTTCGGTCTGCCAGAGGAAGACATACTGGTTTTCAATGGAAAAGCCTATTCAGGCAACGAGACGATCTATCTGTCAGAAGCCGACCTGGCTACAGACCTGATTTTCTACTACTATCACTCATCTTACCAGGGCGCAATCAGCCCCATGACCACAACTGTGCTTTTTAAGCAGCTCTTTTGGGACGCTGACGGCGACGGTGTGATCAAAGGACACATTGGCACTGACGGACAGTATTACCTGGATGATGACTCCAAGGACGTTTTCGTCCGGCAACTGGCAGACGGCGAGACCATCAACGAAAACATGGTTACCCCGCAGATAGTTGACAAAGCCTATTGGGACGATGCAAGCACTCCCAAATACGGCCAGTTCTTCATACAGCTCTGCTACACCATGATGCCCCGCTGCCTGACGGTTCCTGCGGACCCGGCTGTGGGGAGCGAGTCTGACAGAGCTCAGGTGCTGCCGGCCTTCACCACAGCTCTTGATCCGGACTCGGGGGCATATGCAGCCCTGAGCACCCAGCAGAAGATGTACACCTATGTGGTGAGCGGCAAGGATTCCGCCGGCGCCTACACGTCGGATAACCACCCCATGTACGGCGCTGCTGCCAGCGCAAAGACGATGCTGTCCATACCGCTGGGCGGCGACCAGAGCCCGCCGGTGGAGCATCCCACCGTACCGGCCACGGATACGACCAAGGAGATAAAGGGCTACTACACATGGGAGCCCGACTGGTTCCAGAACTGTCTCTATCCCTACTCCAATCCCGACCCGGTCACCATAGAGCAGAGTCTGGCCGGACCTACTGAGGCATCCGACGGATACACTTTCGACGATGAGAACCTCCAGTACGTCTGGACGGACGAGGGCCTGAAGCAGATAAACGGCTATCTGGCCTCTTTCACGGGCGCAACCACCTTCGTGCTGGTGAGCCAGAAACAGGAGAGCACTACCGAAGAGATACTCGCCGATTACAGCACTCAGGACAATGAGGAAGATACAGGCAGCGGCGGTGTGGCCCCGGACAGCAACACCATGGGCCTGGTCCGCACAAACCCCGATCCCTCCAGTCTGGCCCAGATGGATGGCAGCGATCCCCCCACCGGCAACATCAACTCCGGCGGCGGCGACGACGGCAAGAGTGACAGCGAGCTGTCCGAGTTCTCTCTGCCCTTCAAGATCGATATCCCCGGCAACGAGCTGGGCGTCACCGACTATGTGACCATCATCTTTAACGGCAATCAGATCGGCTTCTCTGTCAGCATACCGCTGGGTGAGATAAGCAACGAGAGCCAGACGGACTCAAGCGGCAACTCCTCATGGGGCGGAAAGGAGGGCAAGCACCCCGGCATCGCAAACAAGGAGGCCTGGACAAAGTTCTCCGACCTCTTCACCGAC
>JAFRAF010000338.1 GCA_017405545.1 Oscillospiraceae bacterium
AGCTGCTGGCCGACAGAGATGACGTCGGGGTTCGCGATGTTGTTCCACTGGCAGATCTGCTGCACAGTGACACCGAAGCGGATCGCGATGGCAGTCAGCACGTCCCCGTTGGCAACGGTGTAGACCACGTAGCTGCCGTAGTTCACAATGGAGCCGTGGGAATAATCATACCACTTGTCGCTGGCGCCGCCGGCGGTTTTGTTCAGGTCTTTCTCGTTGATAGCCATTTTGTTTTCTCCTTTTTATTGTAAATATTCTTACTCTCTTTCTTTTTGCTTTCGCGAGTTGATTGTAGCACAGCGTCTGTCACACCAGTGTCACAGATGCTCATAGTTTACTCAGAAATACCCTGTTTGTCAATGTAAGAAGGGAATGCTATCATAAAAGCAGGCACGGAGCAGTGAAAAATGACGAGGGGGAATGAGCCGTGAACGCTGCTCGAGGTGTCCCGGATGGCGAAGCTATCCGGCAAACGGGCAGCGTATATGCCCATTGACATGCAAGAGGATGGAAAGTATTTAGTTGTTACAATTGCCAATGTTTCAGGTGACACTTATATAGATAACACTACCGGAAACAGAATAAACTGCGATTATAAGAACCCATATGTCTTGAGGAAAAATGATATTCTTATTTCTCTAACTGGAAACGTAGGTAGAGTCTCAAAAATGACAGACGAACCAGCTGTTTTGAATCAGCGAGTCGCAAAGCTAAATATTATATCTGAAAAAATATCCAAAGATCTTCTCTTTCATATTTTGCATAGTGAAAGATTCGAGCGTGCTATGATAGATGCTGGGCAAGGAGCCGCACAAAAGAATATAAGGCGCCGTTATCGGCGGCCGGCGCAACAGACGCCGTGTCCGGAACCGGGACAGGAGCCGGGGCCTTTGTCTTTCTGCAGTTCACCGTCCTCAGCCTGGCAAACCACGCCGGAGAAGGCTATCTTTCCACCGGGCAGCGGGAGCAGGTTTATTATGCCCTGCAGGTGTTTGTTATTCTCGGCTATTTGCTGTACGGCCTGTTCTTCCGCTTCTGCGCGGGAAAGCGCTGCCAAAACGCCGCCGCGTATGGTGTCCTCGCCGCGTTTCTGGTCTGCGGGGCAGGCCTGTTTGCCCTGGACCGCGCCTCCCTCGTGAATGTGATCGTTTCCATGGCCGCGGCGCTGTGTGTCGGCGCGCTCGGCGGCGCGGCGCACCTCCGGATGAGCCGGGCAACCCTGACGGACGCCAGAGTGGCGCGATGCATGGGCCTTGGCAGCGCCGCCGCCGTTGTGCTGCAATATCTGCTCCAGTTTCAGTGGGGAGTAACGCCAATGCTGCCGGTGTGCATGCTGGCGGCCTTTTTCCTGTTCGTTTTTCTTCTGCCGCGACTGGGCCCGGAAGCCGTCCCGGAGGAGGACGGAAAATCGGAAAGGACGCCGCCACACAGGCTGGTGTTCTCCGTTGTGATCGCGGCAACCTTTATTTTGTTCTCCTGCTTTTACAACGAAACCATCCATCATCTGATGATCCGGTCGGACTATGGAGCGTACAATGTGTACAGCTGGCCGCGCCTGATGCTTGTTCCCATCTATCTTCTGTTTGCTCTGATCGGGGACAGAAATAAGGGAAAGCTTGTGCCGATTACTTCCTTATGCATTATGCTGATCGCGCTGCTGACGGTGGTTCTGGTGGGAAGATCAGAGGCATATTGGCTGAATATGTGCCTTTATTACTGCACGATCGGTACCTATACCTGCTATTACCTTCTGACCTTCTGGAGGCTGGCACCGGGTACCGGACATCCGGCGTTTTGGGCCCCCTTCGGCCGGATGCTGGACAGCGCCATGGTTTTTCACCGGTGCCATGAATCTCTCTGCGCTTTCGACTCCGGTTGTTCTCGGCCTGGATATTGCCGGTGTTGCCCTGGTCATCCTGCTGATGGCCTTGGGAGGCGACTTCACCCTTTTCGCCGCAGAGGCAGTTGAGGTCCTTCCCGCGCCGGAGCCCACGCCCTCCCTCAGCCCGGAAGAGACGCTGGCAAAAATACGCGAGCGCTATGACCTGACCCCGCGCGAGGCCGAGGTCCTGCGTGAGCTGGTCCTGACCGAGGACAAGCAGACCGTTATCAGCGAGCGGCTGAATATCCAGGTGAAAACGCTGCAGGACTATGTGACGCGACTCTACCGCAAGACCGGCGTCACGACCCGTGCAGGCCTCACGGACCTGTATCATGAAAATCGCCGCCAGACCTGAACTGAAAAAAGAGAGAACAGGCTTTCCCGCCCGGGAGGCCTGTTTTTTGCTGCCTCAGAGGGGCAATACAGGGGTTCCCCGGATAGACAAAACACATCTTTGGGTCATATTATACAATATCTGATAATATACATTTGAGGAAGCTTTCCGGCAGAAGGGGGACAGGAGAACCGTGCAGGAACTGAATAACGACTATACGGAGATTTTCCCTCCCCGGGAGAAGATAAAGGGTGTCAGGCACAAGAGCCGCCTGAACTTTGGCCTGCCGTTGGTTGCCGCGGCTATCCTGACGGTGGCGATGTTTACAGCGCCTCCGGCAGAGGAAGAACCGGTTCTTCCGGAGCCCTCCGCGCCGGTTGAGACCGTGATAGCCACGCCGACGCCAACCCCGACGCCTACACCCACTCCTACGCCTACACCCACTCCTACGCCTACACCCACTCCTACGCCGACGCCTACTCCTACGCCGACACCGACACCAACACCTACGCCGACACCGACACCCACACCCACACCTACGCCGACACCGACACCAACTCCAACCCCGATTCCTGCGCCCGTTGTTG
>JAFRAF010000042.1 GCA_017405545.1 Oscillospiraceae bacterium
AATAACCGAGCCGCCGTTTATCAGCAGCTCCTCGCCACCGTAGCCCAAAAGGCCCTTGTGGTTTTCCACAAAGGCTCTGTCGGCGCCGGTCAGGCTCACCCTCGGCAGGTCCAGCACGGCGTCCTCCGGTATATCCACAGCCTCGGCGGCCTTTTTCAGCAGCTTTGCCCCGTCAAATTTCACTTGCGCACCTCCGCAATAACATCCTTTTCAAGTTATATGCCGCAGGAGTTAAAATGAGTCCTCGCCTCTCATATACTCTACAGCGGAGGTGACGGCATGAAAAGCGGCAGAGTATTCGACATAGCGGTATGCATCGCCATGGCGATGGCGACGGCGGCGCTTCTCGTCTACCCGGCTGAGTCGGTGGACGCGGCAAGGGAGAGCCTGTACCTGTGTCTCAATGTGATCATACCCTCGCTCTTCCCCTTTTTTGTCTTATCCTCCATGGCCATATCTCTCGGGCTGGCGGAAAAAACGGGCAGGGTGCTGGAGCCCCTCATGCGCCCCCTTTTCAACGTAGGCGGGAACTGCTCCGCCGCCCTTATACTGGGTTTTATCGGGGGCTATCCAGTGGGGGCAAAGACGGTCATGTCCCTATATGAAAGCGGCAGCTGCGACAGGGGCGAGGCTGAACGTCTGCTCTCCTTCTGCAACAACTCCGGCCCAGCTTTCATATTAGGCGTCGTGGGAGCGGGGGTATTTTCGAGCAGCCGGATAGGTCTCCTGATGTACGCGGCCCACACTTTGGCGTCATTAGCCGTGGGCATATTATTCCGCCGCTGGAGGGCAGGCTGTGCGGAGCTCCGCTTCACAAAAAAAGCAAAAAGCGCAAGGGCCTCCCTGCCCTCGGCCTTTGTGACAGCTGTGGTCTCATCCTTCTCATCCTGCCTGAACATCTGCGGCTTCGTGGTGTTTTTCACCGTGATAATAAAGCTGCTGTCCCTCTCCGGAGCGCTGCCCTTCCTGGCCGGGCTTCTGGGCTTCTTCCTGTCTCCTCTGGGCATTGACGACGAATGAGCGCTGAGGCTGTTGACCGGTCTCATAGAGCTCAGCTCCGGTGTGTGGACTCTCAAGGACGTATCCTCCCAGCTCACGGCCTCCATGGCCATGGCGGCCTTCATGCTGGGCTGGGCGGGCCTGTCCGTACACTGTCAGGTCCTGTCCTTCATCGGCGGCAGCGATCTGTCCGTGACGAGCTATATTCTGGGAAAGCTCCTGCAGGGGCTGTTTTCCTCCCTGTTCATATGGCTGTCTGTCCGGCTTTTCTCCCCCCGCTGGACGGCGGCGGAGTGCATGGCTGAACAGATAGGCAGCTTTATGACGCTGGATTTCAGCGAAACAGCACTTATCTCCGGACTGTGCAGTCTGTGTCTGTGTCTGCTCTTCGCCGCAGCCGCCGTCCATTCCTCAAAATCTGCTGGAAAAAAGAACTAAAGCGGTGTATAATAGAGTTGTACAGCGATTAGAAGCTCTGACCACATGCTCCGGTCCGGTATCGGGGCCGCTTTGATACCGAAAGGTGATAATGATGAAAAGAAGCCTTTTCAACAAAAACATAGAGCCCTCATGCATATACTGCGTCCACGGGGCGCGCA
>JAFRAF010000339.1 GCA_017405545.1 Oscillospiraceae bacterium
CACTCCGTTGAGGAGAATACGACGTCTGCTCCGGCAGCCTTGATGCACTCTTCGATAGCCGGGCCGGGTACTCCGTCACGGTCACCGATAATGATGGCTTTCTTGCCTGCCAGTAAGCTCATTAAAGCTGCCTCCTTTCTTAAATTTTAAATATCTATTACCTCGTGCCCACGGCACGCTGTAACCTCATTTTCCCCGTACTGCCGCGTAGTGCGGCAGTACGGGATGGATAACATGAATTACTCGAGAATTACAGTGATGGGAGTGTCGTCGACTATCTCCGTCTGGAGCATTTCGAGGGCCTTCTCCATGTACTTCCTCATGATCTTGTGCTCGTCCTCGGGCGGAAGCTTCGGGTCGCCGCAGGGATGCGGAACCGCTTTTCCGACCAGTACTCTGTATACGCCGAGCATCTCAGCGATGTTCGGTATAGCTGTGATCTGAACCAGAGGAATACCTGCTCTCTCTATCTCTTTTGAAATCGTTGACCCGCAACGAGTGCTGGTTCCTCACGTGCTGGTGAGGATAACCGCGTCAACGTCTCCTCTTTCCTTCATCATCTTGGCCATCTCAATGCCGTTCGCTGTTCCCTGCTTGGAAACCGTCGTACAGGCCGGCATGCTGTAGAACAGATCGCTTACGCCGCCCAGCTTGCCCTCGGCCACGAACTCCTTCAGAATGTTCAGAGGCGCAAGTCTGTTCGGATCTTCCAGTACATAGTCATTGAAGTATCCGGCGTGGGCTACCTCGTAGTCCTTGTACAGGGACTCGATGTCGTAGGCCTTCCACTTCAGGTTCGATCTGGTCAGCATCTTGTCCGGGTTGCCCTTCGGCACCAGTCCGCCGTCGCTGGCGAAGGCTATGCGGCACTTGGACATGTCCTTGATAGCCTCGGGAGCCGGGAATGTCTCGAATCTGTCAGGCTCAACCTCGGTCTCGTACTTCTCGCCTCTGACCTTCTGCAGCAGCTTGTCGACTGATCTCTTCGCTACGGTCTCCTCGGTGAAGATGTTGTACAGTCTGTCCATCTTGATGTAGTCGAACTCGGCCGGATCGGGCAGATACTGCAGGGAGAACATGTTGCTCTTCTCTGTATGCTCTGCGCACAGATACTTGGCCAGGGCGCACATCTTCTTTACGGTCTTCGGCATCTCTCTGGCGTTGTTGCCGGTCTTTACGATATATACGTCCTTCTTGTAGATGTCAACACCGGGGGCGTCGGGATCCATGGCGGTGATTACCGGGATACCCAGAGCCTTGCTCACTGCCTTGCACATGGCGCCGCAGGATACGGTGTAACGGCCTGCCGCAAATGCCGGGCCCGCAAGAAACAGGTCGGGCTTGAAGGGCTCTACCAGGGGCAGTCCCTCTTCCTCTGCGGTCTTATCAGGGGCCGCCGCGAAGTACTCGTCGCCGGCGATTACGGTGCCGACTACCTCGAACTCGTCGCCCAGATTCATCTTCATAGCCACTGCCGGGCCGATGGGCTCGTCCTTTACGGAGAAGCCTACGCTTGCCATTTCCTCGCCGCCGATCTGGCCGAAGAACTGGTTAAGGAATACTACTACTCTCTTTGCCATCTTATCGCACACCTCTCTTCCTGATTAAAATTCCTTGGTGATTACGTTTCTGCTGCCGCAGTGATCCTGGCAGCCTGCAATCAGATACTGCTCAACACGGATCTGCTCGTCGCCCGCAAACTGAGGTACCTGCTCGGAGCTGTAGATCTTCGTCTCGGCGGTGCCGCCGTAGAAGGTGTCCGCCTTGAACTTGAAGGTGGTCTTCTCGAAGGGGTTGCCCGCGTTGATGATCAGGTCAAGCTCCTTGTCGTTGTAAAGGATGGTGTCGCCCAGAGTTCCGGCGGAGGTCAGCGGAGTGGTGAAGGTCGCGGTCTTGACGCCCGCTCTCTCCAGCGCAACGCCCATGGTGGATATATCCGCGTGAGGCATACCGCCGAGGATCTTCTCTACGACCACGCCGTCCAGGCACAGAACATGCTTCGCGATGCCCGCTACCATGGAGGAGCAGCGCATACGCAGATCCAGCATCGTGTTGGCGGTCACGCAGATGACGCCTACGAAGTTGATCTCCTTGCCGTGGCGGGAGAGCATCTCTCTTACCATGGCGTGGTTCTGGAAGCTAAGGGTGTCGATGGCCTTCATGGCGTTCCAGCCTACCAGACCGCCGTCGATGACCTCATTGGGATGCAGCACTGTGGGCAGCATGCCGCTGATGGCGGTGCCGTAGATGATCTTGTCGGGTACGGCCATGTAGTCGAACTGGGGGGTGTAAGCCTGCAGCACAAGGCCGATCCTGGGCAGGCCCTGGGCCTTCTCGTCCAGGGGGCTGGACTCGTATACGTCCACGCTGTCCACGGGAGCGCCCTCGGCAGCTCTGGCGAGGAACACGCCGGCTCTCAGGCTGGCTCTCTTGATGTTCTCCTCGAAGGGCCTCTCTTCAGCCAGCTCGGAGGGATAATAGGTCAGGCTGACAATGCACTTCTTGGAGTAGGGGGTGATTTGAGCGGACTCGCCGTTCATATCCAGAAGGCCGTTCTCTACGCGGCGGGTGGTGGGGTTGCTCACCACGATGGCAGCGCCTTCCAGTCTCCTGGTCTTACCCTGTCCCGCTATGCAGAAATTACCTACGACGCCGGGGTAATCGGCATTCTCAACGCCCACCTTGCAGCGGGGCTCCTGGACGTCCTGTACGTTAAGGATACGTACGTTCTGCCCGGGTTTGGCGAAATTGATCTCGACACTCGCGATCTTCTCGTCCTCAAGAATCACTTCTTCCAGTTCTTTCTTGTTGATGTAAAGCACGCCGTTTTCAACGTGAGTCTTATCGGCTTCCTGGATGTCGGTGATCTTGACATTTTCCATCTCAAGTCTCATCTCTTCTGCTTTCCTCCTTTATATTTTTTTCTTCTACTCAGGTTATATTTAAGGCTGTCGGCGTCCGAAATCTTAATTATTATAAATCTCCCGTTTTCCAACTGCCTGAACTCCCAATAGAACGGCGGAAGCCATCCTATTTGAGGGCACGGCAATGCCAGAAAGCACTGCCTGAACCTAAGTACATGTTACACTTTTTATATGCCGTTTGTCAACAGATTTTCGAACATCTTATGCATATATAAATGAAAAAATCACGCAATATATGCCATAGACTTTTTCTATTTAGGTATTTTGTGTATAGAAATTAATGATTTCCGCATCGATTGGGACAAATGTATAATATACACGAAATCTATATGCAAAGGAGAGGTTCATTTGAACAAAAAGTCTGGTCTCTTTATTACCGGTATTGTTATCGGTCTGATTGCCGTTGCACTTGTGGCTTTAGGCAATCCCAAAAACATGGGCTTCTGCATTGCGTGTTTCATCAGAGACACCGCGGGAGCAATAGGCCTGCACAGGGCTGAACCGGTGCAGTACATAAGGCCTGAGATAATCGGTCTTGTGCTCGGCTCTTTCATCATGGCCATGGCCGGAAAAGAGTTTATGCCCCGCGGAGGCTCCGCACCATTCACCAGATTTGTTCTGGGCGCCGGCGTAATGATCGCTGCGCTTGTGTTTCTGGGCTGTCCCCTGCGTATGTTGCTCAGGATCGCCGGCGGCGACGTGAACGCCATTGTCGGACTGGTGGGTTTCATCTGCGGCATCGCGGTGGGAGTTGTGTTCCTCAACAAGGGATACAGCTTAAAGCGCACCTACAAGCTTGTCAGCAGCGAGGGATACGCTCTGCCTGTCATCCAAGTGGTTCTGTTCATCCTCCTTCTGGCCGCGCCTGCTTTCATCTTCTTCAGCGAGAGCGGACCGGGCTCCATGCATGCCCCCATCATCGCCGCTCTTATCGCCGGTCTCGTGGTCGGCGCTCTGGCTCAGAAGTCCCGTATATGCATGGTCGGCGGTATCCGCGACGTGATCATGTTCAAGGACTGGACCCTGGTCATGGGCTTTGTGGGCATCCTTGTGGCCTGCGCCGTGGGCAACATCGTCCTCGGCAACTTCCATGTGGGCATAAAGGGCCAGCCCGTAGCTCACATTGACGGCCTGTGGAACTTCCTGTCCATGGTCGGCGTGGGCATCGGCTCCGTAATGCTGGGCGGCTGTCCGCTGCGTCAGCTCATCCTGGCCAGTGAGGGCAACACCGACTCCGCAATCACCGTCGCCGGTTACCTTGTGGGCGCAGCTATCTCCCACAACTTCAAGCTGGCGTCCGCTGCCACTGCAATCGCTGAGGACGGCACTATCTCCGGCGGCCCCACCGCCGGCGGCAAGATCGCTGTTATCATCGTTATCGTTGTATGCGTGATAATAGCCGTTGCCAACATGCCCAGAAGCGAGAAGGACAGTGTGTCGCCTGAAGGCGCCGCCGTAGGCGTACAGGGCGTATAGCATCCGGGGACTGAGCTTCCCGGACCGAATACAGGAAAGGAGTACGCAAGACAATGAAGACAATAGACGCGAGAGGCCTGTCCTGCCCTCAGCCCGTGCTGATGACAAAGAAGGCCGCCGACACCGGGCTTGACGAAATAGTTGTTCTGGTGGACAATCCCACAGCAAAGGGCAATGTCAGCCGTTTTGCGGCAAACGCAGGATACGAAGTATTTGACGTGGAGAATGACGGAGAGTATACTTTAACCTTGAAGAAATAGTTTCTCGGGTGGTATATGATAATGTCCGATTATATTGCGACTTTCTTTACTCATTTTGACGCCATAAGCTTCAAGCGCACTGCTGAAAAGCAGGGACTGAGCTGCAGTCTCGCCCCTGTACCCAGGAGAGTG
>JAFRAF010000340.1 GCA_017405545.1 Oscillospiraceae bacterium
CCTGGATGAAATAACCGATCCGGAAGACGTCCGGGCTGCCATTACAGCCTCCCACTGCGGGGTGGGGCTTCTTGCCACGGCTCACAGCGACAGTCCGGAGGAGCTGCGCAGACGCCCCATGTACAGAGAACTGCTCGATTCCGGGGCCTTTGAAAAAATCGTGACTATAAGTATGAGAACCGATACGCGCACATACACGGTATCCGACGCCGGTGAGGCAAAATGTTTAGGATAGCCGGAGCGGTCCTCATTATCGCGTGCAGCGGGGCAATGGGCTTCGGCGCGGTCCTCAGGCTTAGGGAGCATGAGGCCGCTCTCAACGCGCTTATCGCATCCTTTGATATCATGGAGTGCGAGATAGCTGAGCGCTGTACTCCGCTTCCGGAGCTCATGGGCCTTCTGGCGGAGCAGAGTCTGTACCCGGTCTCGGTTTTTTTCAGCTGCGTTAGCCATGGTATCAGCACCCCGGACGCGGGTCATTTTGCAGATATCTGGTCAAAAGCCGTAATGGCCGCGTATAAGCTCAGACTTGAACCCAACGAGGCCCTCGCTCTAATTCAACTTGGCCGCAGTCTCGGGCGATACAGCGCCGAAAAACAGCTGGACATCATCCGGCGGACCAGGGCCTGCTTTGCCGCTTTTGCAAACCAGGCGTGCGAGATAAAGCGGCGCGATTCAAAAATGCACGCCTTTCTGGGCGTTGCCGCCGGGCTCTCGGTGGTCGTAATACTACTGTAAGAAAAGGCATGATGAAAACACATGGATATCGACCTTGTTTTTAAGATCGCGGCGATAGGCATAGTAGTGGCCGTATTAAACCTGCTGCTGTCACGGGCGGGCAGGGACGAGCAGGCTCTTATGACCACAATCGCCGGACTGATTGTGGTCCTTGTCATAATAATAAAAGAGATAAACAGTCTGTTTAAGCTGATACAGCAGCTTTTCGGCTTCTGATGGGGCTCATTTTAAAAGCGGTCGCCATAGCCCTGTCGGGCGCGGTTCTTGGACTTGTAATAAAAAAGCATATGCCTGACACGGCCCTGCTTCTGTCTCTGGCAGTCTGCTGCGCAGTAACAGGTCTTGCGCTGGAACTCATATCCGATATAGTCGAGTTTGTAAAAGAACTGTTTGAGCTGACCGAGCTCAAGTCAGCCGAAGGGGGCGTGGTGCTTAAAACCGTAGGGATAGCCATAGCGGCAAAGCTCGGTTCCTCCATATGCTCCGAAGCGGGACAGGCCGCGGCGGCTGTATCGGTGGAGCTGGCAGGGGCGGCCGCGGCCGTATATGTCGCTCTGCCCCTCATGCGCACCGTCATAGATATGGTGAGGGAGCTGCTGTGAGATTGATTCGATTTGTATCAGTACTTATCATCTGCCTGAGCGCTTGTCTGTGCATATCAGTCAATTGTCTCGCCGCAGACCCGGTCAAAGAACTGTCTGAGGCGCTTGAACTCAGCGAGCTCCGGGATAAACTGCCCGAGGACGCCAGGATAGCTGCTGGGAGCACAGCTATACTTGATACGGATATTAACGGGGCAGCGGAGAGGCTCGCCGACCTTGCAAAGGGCCTTCTGTCGGGAGTATTGGGTGATGCGCTTAAAAAAGCTGCGGCCATCGTCTCCGCAGCCGCACTGTGTTCTATGCTGACGGCATTATTCGGTGAGGGGAAAAGCACACAGTATGTCACTCTTGCGGGAGTTATGGCTGTCACTGCAATAGCTGTCGGAGACATGCGTTCTTTCCTCGGCCTTGCGGGCAGCACCATGCACGAGCTGGATGATTATTCAAAGATACTGCTCCCGGCATTGACGGCAGCCGCCTCCGCAGGGGGCGCGATCAGCGCCGCCGCAGTAAAGTATTCCGCCACTGTTTTATTCCTCCAGATACTCATCAGTCTGTCCGATTCACTGGTCATACCCCTGATATGCGCCTATGCGGCGGCCTCCGTCGCAGGGGCTGCCATGGGCGGTGCCGGATTAAACGGGGCGGCAAATCTGATAAAATGGCTCACTGTCACCATAATGACTCTTGTCATGGGCGCTTTTGTAATATATCTGACAGTGACTGGAGTGGTGGCCTCAAGCGCAGACGCCGCTGCAGCACGGATAGCAAAAACAACCGTATCCACCATGCTCCCCGTCGTCGGCGGCATGGTATCTGACGCAGCGTCAACGGTCATAAGCGCGGCAGCGGGCATCAGAAACGCCGTTGGTGTCTTTGGGCTGTTCGCATTAAGTGCCATATGCCTCTGCCCATTCCTGAAGCTTGGCATACACTATCTGATCTTCAAGGCCTCAGCGGCTCTTACGGCAGTGCTGACTGATTCCGCCGTCAGCAAAGCGGTTTCAGCCCTGGCTGCGTCCATAGGAATGGCCCTGGGCCTGAGCGGAGCCTGCGCGATGATGCTGTTCATATCTATACTCTCCGTGATAAAGGTGGCTCCAGTATGATAATGATCATAAGAAGCTGGGTACTCAGGCTCACAGGGGCATGTATACTTTCAGCTGTTGCGACATCCGTAACACCGGAGGGCAGGGGCAAGGGCGTCGTCAGACTCGTATGCAGCTTTGTTGTCCTGTCGGCCTTTATCAGCCCTTTAAGGGACTTCAATTACGTGGACTTTTCACAGTATAAGGTCAAATACATGGAGGCGGGCAGGGAATACGCCGCCGCGCTGGAGGATACAGACAGAAGACTGCTCAGAGATTTCATGGAGAGCCAAAGCGAAGAATACATTATGGACAAGGCCAAAGAGCTCGGCATCGGTAACTTAAATGCCGATGTGGAAGTAAAATGGAGCGATGAGGGCTACTGGTACCCCTGGTCGTCAAGCGTTGACGGACAGGGTGATATATCCAATCTGTCCACGTTCATTGAGTCAAGTCTTGGGATTCCGAAAGAGAGGCAGACGATAAATGGAAGCTAAAAAAAAAGCGCCCGTATTCACCGGCCTTTTTGAAAAGATCCGCCACAACAGATTTCTGTTGGCTGCCATGCTCACAGGCGTGTTTGTGCTTGTCCTGACGCCAAGCGGAGGCAGATCAGACAGGGAGGCCGAGAGTGAGGGCAGGGCTGATAAAGCCGATATCATTGAATACTCTCTGCGCGAGGAAGAGAAGAGGCTTGAAAAGCTGCTGTCACAGATAGACGGCGCCGGAGAGGTGCGCGTTATGCTCAGCCTGAAAAGCGGTGCTGAAAGAGTGCTCGCCCGTGATACCGATGTGGAGGAATCCGGGCAAAACGGCGAAGCCGAGAGGCAGGAGCGCAGGCAGACAGTCCTGGCAAGCTCACAGGGAAAAGAGGAGGCGATCACAATACGATACATATACCCTGAGTATCAAGGCGCGATAGTCGTCGCCGAGGGCGCCGACAGCGCAGACATGTGTCTAAAGCTGACAAAAGCGGTCATGGCGCTCACCGGTCTCGGCGCCGACAGGATAAGCATTGCAAAAATGGAGGTCAAATGATGAAAATAATAAAACGAAACGCTGTTGTTCTCACCGTCCTGCTCTTTGTGGCGGC
>JAFRAF010000341.1 GCA_017405545.1 Oscillospiraceae bacterium
CGACATATTATTCACGTATTGTAAACTGTAATACAAAGCCGATGTATTCAAGGTCATACAGGTGTATGATAAGAAAATACGGACAGAACCAAGCTTCGGCGGGTCCTTCTAACAGGGGCGCCGGACAGCCTTTTGTTTTCCGCTTTTTTTGCGCGGGCGTTTTTCACGACCCGCGGGGATATTTACACTTTTGCAGGCTCGTGGCCGCGGCGCTGGCGTAAAGACAGACGGATATTGGGACATATGCGCATCCTGCCAGGCTCGGACCGGAGGTGGTTTATGCGTATCAGGACCCCTGTGGTGGATTACAGGAAGTTAAGACCGGGCAATTTGAATACCGACGAATTTCGCCATGTGAAGCTGGCCGCATACTGGCCCATCTTCGGACTCGTCTTTTTTTTTCAGGAGAAGTTTTATCAGGTAGGGCAGTATTTCCCCGTACACTGCGGGCTTGATGACATAATCCCCTTCTGCGAATACTTCGTGGTGCCATATCTGCTCTGGTTTGCGTACATGGTAGGCATGCATTTATACACGCTGCTGTATGATACCGAGGCCTTCAAAAGGCTGATGAAGTTTATCATGATAGGCTATACGGCCACGCTTTTGATATATTTCGTTTTCCCGACATGTCAGGAGCTGCGGCCTGTGGAATATACGCGGTACAATATATTCACGGCTATAGCAAACATGTGCTATAACGTGGACACCAACACAAATGTGTGCCCCTCCCTGCATGTGGTGGGCTCCATGGGCGTGATGTTCACCGCCCTGAGCATAAAGCGTTTCCAGACCCCGGGCTGGAGGCTTGCTTTCAAGCTGGCCACCTTTGTAATATGCGTGTCTACCCTGTTCATGAGACAGCACTCCGTCATAGATGTCGTCTCAGCCGCGGTGCTCAGCATACCCGTATATTTTATAGTTTTTAAAACAAATCTGCTCAGTCGGCGAAAGGGCGGCAGTGATGCGGAGCCGGAGAGCTGAACCTGTTCGAGCCCACGACAGCCCGGCGGAAAGGTATATAGAGATAATCCAAGGCGCGGACAGCTGTGTCCGCGCCTTGGTCTTTCATGGAGGAAGAGCATCGACGCGCAAAAAACGGTCCCGCCGCCGCTTTTTGCGCGTATCCGTCTTGCGGCCCGGGCTCAAGTGGGGTATACTGTAATTTAACACAGTGTACTCAAATCAAGGGGCAGGGAGGGCTTCGCTTGATAGACCTTGAGAATATAGGCATGTACAGGGAGAATAACCGCCTTGAGGCGAAGAGAGCCCAGGGCGGCCTGCCTGGGAGCATATGGGAGACCTACTCCGCCTTCGCCAACACCTACGGGGGCGTGATACTCCTGGGTGTCGTGGAACAGAAGGACAAGAGCTTTAAGAGCGTGCTTCTGCCGGATCCCTACTGGCTGGCCGACGAATTCTGGGAGGGGCTGGAGACGGAGAAAAAGGCCAGCGTGAACATACTCAGCCGTGAGGATATACAGGTGGTCGAGAGCGGGGGCAACCACATCGTCGTGATACAGGTGCCCCGGGCGGACCGCCGGGACAGGCCTGTGTATATAGGAGAGGATCCTTTCTCCGGCACCTACAGGCGCAGCGGCGACGGGGATTACCACTGCAGCCCCGAGGAGGTCCGGGAGATGCTCCGGGACCGGGATGACACGGCCCGGGATCTGCGGCTGATAAGCCCGCTTGAGTGGACCGCGCTGGAGCGGGACAGTATCGGGCGCTATACGGAGCTGCTCGTTCAGAAGTCCCCCGAATACGCCGGGCTCGACACAAGGACACTTTTGTGCCGTGTATCCGCCGCCGGGGAGGACGAGGCGGGCGCAGTCAGACCCACCGCGGCCGGACTTCTCATGTTCGGCCGGGAGCCGGACATCGTGAGGGAGTATCCCCATTATCATCTGGAGTACCGGGAAAAGACGGACGAGCAGAGCGAGGAGCGAGTGTGTATCAGCTCCGATTCCGGCAGCTGGAGCGGCAACGTCTTCGACTTCTACTTCATGGCGCTGGAGCGGCTTCGCGCCGGCATAGGTGAGATGGGTGAGGCGAAGAGTGTAACGGACGCCCTGAAGGAGGTGCTGGTTAACACCCTGACCCACGCCAACTACTTCGGCCGCCGCGGCCTTGTGATAAAGCAGACGGGCCGTGAGATACTGCTGACCAACCCGGGCAGCTTCCGGGTGAACATAGACGGGGCCATAAGGGGCGGCGTGTCGGACGCCAGGAACGAGACTCTGACCCGGATGTTCAATCTGATAGGCATAGGAGAGCACGCGGGCCGGGGCCTGCCCAGCGTCTTCGAGACCTGGAAGAAGCAGAATTGGAACAGGCCCATCATATGCGAGAACTTC
>JAFRAF010000342.1 GCA_017405545.1 Oscillospiraceae bacterium
CGCGTATCATATCATGCACAGCCGCGCCGGCGGCGGAGGTGATAAGGGCAATGCGCCGGGGAAATGCCGGCAGGGGCTTTTTATGCTCCGGGTCGAACAGTCCCTCTTTAAAGAGCTTTTCCTTCAACTGCTCAAAGGCAACATGCAGGTCTCCCAGCCCTTCGGGCGTCATGTGGCTGACATACAGCTGGTATACCCCGTCCCTTGGGTATACGCTTATACGCCCGAAAGCGATGACCTTCATCCCGTTTTCCGGGCGGTATCTGAGCCTTGACGCGCTGCCCTTGAACATAACGCACTTAAGCGCTCCCCCACCGTCTTTCATTGAGAAGTAATGGTGCCCCGATGGATATGTCTTATAGTTTGACAGCTCGCCGCGCACATATACGGACGCGAGGATATCATCCAGCTCCATAATGTCCTTTATGTACTCGTTGAGCTCGCTTACGCTGAAAATCCTGTCACTCATCCGCTGTCACCGCCCTGTATGTTAGTACGGCTATGCCCATTGCGTTGTCTGTTGAAAACCTGGGCTGGGCGAATATCCCCTCCGGCGTCTTTCTCTGAGTATGGAGTTTGACGCCACGCCGCCTGTAAACAATACGGGCATGTCCCCGTATTTCTTAAGGGCGTTCTCCGTGGCCATGTGAACAGCCGATACCACGGACTCAATCACGAATCTGCCGATGTCCGCGAAGGGTGTGCCCTTTTCCACCATCTGCTTCATCTTATGCTCAAGCCCCGAGAGGGAGAAATCCGTGCCTATTAGCCTGGGCGTATAGCGTTCGCTGATATCAGAGCCGGATGCCAGCTCATCCAGGGCTTTTCCGGAGGGGAACGGAAGGCCGAGGAGCTTCCCCGTCCTGTCCATTATCTGACCGGCGGAGACATCCAGCGTCCTGGCGATAATCTCACATTCCACCGCCGTGCCCGACGGCCTTACAAACAAAAGCTCGGTGGTCCCGCCGGAAAGGTGCCACGCCAGGTGCGGCGTGTCCAAAAGCTCCATCCTCCCCGCCGACCAGGCTGCGGCGGCTATATGCCCCTGCTGATGTGAAAAGGGATAAAACGGCACGTCCAGCAGCGTTGAAAGGACATGAGCCTGTGAGGAACCTGCCAGAAAACAGGGCATGTACGAGCCCTCCACCTCCCGTGGCCTGGTGCTTGCGCCCACGGCGATGATCTCCCCCTCTGTTTCCAGAGCCTCACATATCTCGGGCAGCCTTTTTACATGGGAAAACAGGGCGTCCGACTGGCGAAGGCCGAGCTCACCCGGCTTTACGTCCAAAAGACGCCCTGAATTATCTCCGTTTTGACCGTCATACCAGGCGCATGAGGTCGTATAATTGCTGGTGTCAAATGCGAGAGCGATCTTACTCACGATTTCTCACCTCTCACAAAGCTGCCCAGTACGCCGTTGATAAAGGGAACGGTTTCCGGTTCCTCATATTTTTTGGCCAGCTCCACTGCCTCGTTTATGGCGGCGCTGTCGGGTATATCCGGCATATAAAGGACCTCGTACATGGCGGTTTTGAGTATGGCCAGCGCCGTTTTCGAGATACGCTCGAATCTCCTGCCCCTGGCATATTTCTCGATATATCCGTCCAGCTCTGTATAGTGGGCCTCTATGCCCAAAAGCAGACGTCTTATGTATTCGAGTTGAATTTCGTCGGGATACTCGGAAAAAACTTCGTCCTCCGGGGCAAGACTGGTGTAATAATCCTCGTCCAGCTTTTCCGCCAGCAGTTCCTCGGCTGTTGCATCTGTCCACATGAGCTCGAAGCAGAGCTTCATGGCCAGCTCCCGGGCGTCAGTTCTCTTCATTCTGATTCCTTCCCGCTGAATAAGGCCGGAATATGACCTTATTCAGCGCTATTTATCCATTGTGATGCCGCAGACGTTTACGTTTACATGGTCTATCTTTATTCCGGCCATGGCGTCTGCCACTGATGCGACATGCTCCTGCACGGCGGCGCCCACGCGATTCATGGGATAGCCGTACTTCACGAGAATGAACAGCTCTACAACGAGACGGTTCTCGCCGATATCGACCTTTACGCCCTTTGTGAGGCTCTTTTTCCCGCTCAGCTCAGAGGGCTCCTTGTCGCGATAGGCGGCCAGCCCGGCGACGCCCTCCACCTCAGAAGCGGCGGAGGCGGCGATGGATGCCACGACTTCTTCGGAAATATTTATGGTGCCCTTTTTGTCCGGGTACACCAAGTACTCTCTGTTATCACTCATTACAAGTACCTCGCCTGTGTGTTTTTAATTATACACTCTAATACTAACACAATCACCCTGAAAAATAAACTATTTTATTTCAATTATTTTAAGTTCGTCTGCGGCCATGCCTGTCTCCTCCACAACGATATCCGTTATTTTGGCCGTGTCTGTGGCCGACAGCGCGGTATCACCGGGATAAACAGTGACGGTGACCCCGTCCTCGGATATGTAGACCACGCTGTCGGTAAAGCCCTTGGAGGCAAGAAGCCCCTCTACCTCAGCCTCCTGAACGGTCCACTGAGCGTAATTCGTCATAAGTGCCAGAGCTGTATCCACGGACTCCTGGGAGGCGCCCTCGCTCTCAGCCACGGTTTTCAATGTGCTCACCGCCTGATCTCTCGCCTGCTCCCGCTCCAGTCTGGCAGTGGCGAAATATTCCTGCGCAGTTTCAGATATGCCGCTGAGCTCAGCGGAGGATTCATCTGCTGCGCTGTCCGCGCCCACGCTATCGTACAGCCCGGAGGCGTCATGACCGCTTTCTTCCCGCTGTACGTTCTGGGACTCAGCCAGAGCCGCCGCTTCCTCC
>JAFRAF010000343.1 GCA_017405545.1 Oscillospiraceae bacterium
CAACGACCCGGCAACGAGGGCCGACCTTGTATACTCGCTCTGGCGCTTATCCGGCGCGCCCGCACCCGCGTCGAAGGCGGGCTTCGGAGATCTTAATGAGGATTGGTACATTGACGCAGTATCCTGGGCCGCCGCCAACGGGATAGTCAACGGCTACTCGGCCACAGTTTTCGGCCCGGACAACAATGTGACAAGAGAACAGATAGTCACCGTCATGTACCGATACGCCGCATGGCTGGGACAGGATACCCGGGCGTCCAAGGACCTGTCCGCTTACAGCGACGCGGGCTCCGTGAGCTCATGGGCCAGGACGGCAATGTCCTGGGCAAACGCGCGAGGGCTCATAACAGGCATGACCGATACCACCCTCGTCCCCACCGGCACCGCGACGAGGGCCCAGGTGGCCGCCATACTGGAGCGCTTTTAGCGCGGACGGATGCGGACTTATGTAAATAAAGGCTCTGTGTCTAAAAAAGGATGACATATTAAGAATGGACCTGAAAGGGTGCGCTGATCGTTTTCAGCGCACCCTTTATCTGCTTCTTCTCACAAAGGCGCAGGGGGAACAGGCGCACAGGCTTACCGCACTTTTTTCGAGTTTCTGCCTCTCATCCTGTGGGAAATTACTGAAAAACCCCTGACCGCATAAAAAGCATTTTATAGTCATTATTCAACTGCTTTCGGTCTGATTCATGGATAATGAGTAATATAGAGCAGGTAATATGTCAAAGGCTACAAATTGAAAGCAGTTTTTTTAGTAAAAAAACCATCTTGAAAAGCAGTGTAGAATGTAGTACATTGTACGTAGTCCGTTATACGTAGTTTGTAGGGCATAACATACAAAAAGATACTAAGAACCCATATTAAATATCAAATACCCGGCCCGATGTATGAGTCGGACAAATGCTGCGTTTCTTTTACGAGGAGGTACTCAATGGATTTCAAACTGGACAGGAACCATTTGCTCCAGCAGGAACTGTACCGCAAATTCGCGGAGACAGAGATAAAGCCGCTGGCAAAGGAAATGGACGAGAACGAGGCCTATGACATGGGCCTGCTGGAGAAGATGCAGAAGTACGGCTTCTTCGGCATACCCTACTCACAGGATTACGGCGGAGCGGGCTCCGACACTCTTGCATACACTCTTTGTATGGAAGAGGTGTCCAAGATAGACGCCAGCTCAGGAATCACCATCTCCGTTCACACATCACTCTGCTGCTCGGGCATAGAGGAGTTCGGAACCGAGGAGCAGAAGCAGAAATTCCTTCGCCCCCTGGTGGACGGCAGCAAGATAGGCTGCTTCGGGCTTACCGAGCCGGGCGCGGGCTCCGACGTGGCCGGTGCTCAGACCGTGGCCGTGAAGGACGGGGAAGACTGGGTCATCACAGGCTCCAAAATATTCACCACCAACTCCGGCTTCGCCGATACATGTCTGCTGTTCGCCGTCACCGACCGCAATGTGCCTGCGGCTAAGGGCATGACCGCTTTTGTAATTGACCTGAAGAACACACCGGGAATCGAGATCAGCGACAACATCGAGCGCATGGGCATCCGCGCGGCCTCCAACTGCATCGTGTCCTATGACAACGTCCGCGTGAGCTCCGACCGCGTCATCGGCAAGGTGGGCGGCGGCTTCAAAATCGCCATGAACTGCCTTGACAAGGGCCGTATCGGCATCGCCGCTCAGGCCGTGGGCATCGCCCAGGGCGCGCTGAACGAGGCTATCAAGTACGCCAAGGAGCGTAAGCAGTTCGGCAAGCCCATCGTATCCTTCCAGAACTCCCAGTTTATGTGCGCCAGGATGCAGACCAAGATCGACGCCGCGCGCCTGATGACCTGGAGAGCGGCTGTCGCCAAGGACAACCACGAGACCTTCGGCCCCTACGCCGCGGCAGCGAAGCTCATGGCGGCCGAAGTAGCCGTTGAGGTCACCCGCTTTGCCGTACAGCTTATGGGCGGCTACGGCTTCTGCCGTGAGTACCCTGTGGAGCGCATGTACCGCGACGCCAAGATAACCGAAATCTACGAGGGAACCAACGAGGTCATGGAGATGGTCATCGCCGGTTCCATGAAACTGAGATAAGAGGGGAGTGCCAGAGGAATGAAAATAGTTGTTTGTATTAAGCAGGTCCCCGATACCGCTGAGGTTAAGCTGGACCCCAAGACCGGCACCCTCATCCGCGAGGGCGTGCCCAGCATCATCAACCACGACGACAGGGCCGGACTTGAGGCCGCCCTGCAGCTGCGCGAGAAGGTCGGAGGCACTGTCTCCGTAGTATCCATGGGTCCTCCCCAGGCCGACGTGGCCCTGCGCGAGGCCCTCGCAATGGGCGCGGATGAAGCCTATCTGCTCAGCGCCCGTGAGTTCGGCGGCTCCGATACCTACGCCACCGCAACCGTTATTGCCACCGCTCTGAGAAAGATCGGCTTCGACCTGCTGGTAACCGGCCGTCAGGCCATAGACGGCGACACGGCCCAGGTTGGCCCCCAGATAGGCGAGCAGCTCCACCTCGCACAGGTCAGCTACGCTGAGGACCTGGACGTGGACGGGGAGTACATCATCGCCAAGCGCCAGTTCGAGGATGAGGCCCACATTCTCAAGGTCAAGATGCCCTGCCTTGTGACCGCTCTGTCCGAGCTGGCCGAGCCCCGCTACATGTCCGTAAAGGGCATAGTCAACGCCTATAAGAAGGATATCACTGTTTGGGGCTTTGACGATCTCAAGAACGACCTCAACCCCGACTGGATAGGACTTAAGGGCTCTCCCACAAATGTCTTCATGTCCTTCGGAAAGAAGATGAGAGACCCCGGTACTCTTATGAAGGATCTGACCCCCGATCAGGCTGTGGAAGCCATCATGGCCAAGCTGATCGAGCGCCATATTATCTAAGGAGGAGGGCAATACAATGAGTAAAGATATTTATGTAATCGTTGAACAGCGCAACGGCGTCGTGCAGAAGGTCAGCATGGAGCTGATCGGCGAGGCAAACAAGCTGGCTGCCGACTCCGGTGAGCAGGTTATAGCCGTTCTGATGGGCTACAACATCGCCTCCAAGGCTGATATGCTTATCCACTATGGCGCCTCCAAGGTTCTGGTAATAGACCACCCCGTACTTGAGCACTACACCACCGAGCCCTACGTAAAGGCCATCGTCAAGGTCATTAAGGACTGCGACCCCAACATCGTTCTCTTCGGCGCCTCCAGCATCGGACGCGACATGGCTCCCCGTGTAGCCGGCCGTGTACACACCGGACTCACAGCCGATACCACCCGCCTGGATATCGATGTTAAGAAATATCAGGAGTACCTGAAGGCCTCCACCTCCATGGCCCAGCAGCCTGAAAGAGTGGACGCTCTCGACACCTCCGACAGATATCTGAAGATGACCCGTCCCGCTTTCGGCGGCAATGTCATGGCGACCATCGTCTGCCGCAAGTACACTCCCCAGATGGCTACCGTCCGTCCCGGAGTTATGGCTATGCCCGACAGAGACGACAGCCGCAGCGGCGAGATCATCAATTTCGACGCAGGCCTGAGCATGGACGACATGAACGTGGAGATCCTTGAGGTCGTTCACGACGACAAGAAGGTCGTTGATATCACCGACGCCAAGGTGCTGGTATCCGGCGGACGCGGCGTGGGCGGACCCGAGGGCTATGAACCCCTCCGTGAGCTGGCCGCCGAGCTGGGCGGCGAGGTCTCATCCTCCCGTATCGGCGTGGACAACGGCTGGATAGAGAAGAGCCGCCAGGTGGGCCAGACCGGCAAGACCGTGCGACCCAACCTGTACATTGCCTGCGGCATCTCCGGAGCAATACAGCACCAGGCCGGCATGGACGGCTCCGAGTTCATCATCGCCATCAACAAGGACGAGGCCTGCCCCATGATGAAGCTTGCGGACCTGGGCATAGTGGGCGACCTGAAGGTCATCGTCCCCAAGCTCACCGCCGCAGTGAGAGCTTACAAGGCCAGCCAGCAGATCGAGGGCTGATTAATTACATGCAAACGATGCTTCCGAGCACCTGACTTTTTGATTCTATATGCAGCAAGGAGAGACAGAATAATCCGTCTCTCCTTGCTGCTGATTGCATGCAAAGTTCTGCTGAGAAGTTCAGGTCTGCGCGGGGGATTGTGAAGGG
>JAFRAF010000344.1 GCA_017405545.1 Oscillospiraceae bacterium
CGTGGATATGGCCCTGGGCTGCTCCACCAATTCCATGCTGCACCTGCCCGCCATAGCCCATGAGGCCGGTGTGGCCATCGATCTGCACATGGCGAACGAGATAAGCGCAAAGACGCCCAACCTCTGCCATCTTGCCCCGGCCGGAGATACCTTCATGGAGGATCTGGACAGAGCGGGCGGCGTGTGGGCCGTCATGAAGGAGCTGACCCGCAAGGGCCTGCTGAACACCGACTGCCTGACAGTTACGGGAGAGACCATAGAAGAGAACCTAAAGCCCGTTATGAACATGAACACGAAGATAATCCGTCCCATCGACGATCCCTACAGCGAGAACGGCGGCATAGCCGTGCTCTACGGTAACATTGCACCGGACGGCTGCGTGGTAAAGCGCAGCGCCGTTGCCCCGGAGATGATGGTACACTCCGGCCCCGCCAGAGTTTACGACTCCGAAGAGGACGCCATCGCGGACATATACGGCGGCAAGATCAACGCCGGCGACGTAATAGTCATACGCTATGAGGGCCCCAAGGGCGGACCGGGCATGCGTGAGATGCTCAATCCCACCTCGGCGATTGCCGGAATGGGCCTTGACAAGGACGTGGCCCTCATCACCGACGGCCGCTTTTCCGGCGCAACAAGAGGCGCGTCCATCGGTCACGTCTCACCTGAGGCGGCCTCAGGCGGCCTCATCGGCCTTGTGGAGGAGGGGGACACCATCGCCATAGACATCCCCAATCTCTCCATAGAGCTGAAGGTGGACGAGGACACGCTGGCAAAGCGCCGGGCCTCATGGGTCTGCCTTGAGCCCAAGGTTAAGACAGGCTATCTGGCCAGATACGCAAAGATGGTCCAGTCCGCCGACAAGGGCGCCGTGCTGGAGGTTTAAGGCACAGGCGCGGACTGAGAAAAAACTGTATATGGGTGAAAAGGGATCGGAGTGGGGCTGATGCCCCTGCTCCGGTCCCTTACCGTATTAACCGGGATGCACAGTGCTCAGTCCGGAATGTGGATGATAAAATGCTTTTTGCGGGTGCTAATCAGGCCGTCCCTCTGCATTTTACCCAGCTCCTTCGACAGGGCGCTCCTGTCCAGATTTAGGTAATCGGCCAGCTGCTGCCGATCGAAGGGTATGTCGAATTCCCGGCTGTGACGGTGCAGGGACACTGAGTTCAGATAGGCCAACACCCTGCCACGTATGCTTTTGGGCGCGGTGTTGAATATCCGATGGGAGAGAGTGAGGTTTTTGAGGGAGGAGATCGTCAAAAGATTTGATATCAGCTTTATCCGCCATAGCTCCTGAGTGTCAGCCTCTTCACGGATACGGCGGCAGTTTAAAAACAGTATCTCACAGTTTTCATTGGCCTCACGTCAACAAGCATGGGCTCGTTCTCCAGCAGAGCGTAGGTCTCCGCAAAGAACTGGCCCCTGCCCACATGGATGAGTATTGCCCGATCGCCCCAGATGTCGCTGCTCTCTATGGTGACGCTGCCCTCCAGCACAAGGCCCATTCTTTCTGTTACCGTGCCGGTGTGAAGGATGAGCTCCGACTTTTTATACTCCCGTTTCTCTGCCTGCATGACCTTGAGGGCTGAGTCAATCTCATCATCCGTCATGCCGCTGAACAGTGTGATGCTTTGCAGAAATGTAACGTCCGTTTTCGTTCACCTCGAAGAATAACTCTGTTTTTATAAAATGTGGTCATAACAACATAATTCACGCGATAATTCAATTATAATACAGTAAAAAGAGAAAAAGAACAAGATAAAAACTCTGAGAAGGGGCGTCAAACATGATCAGACGGATAATACGCATAGATGAGGACAAGTGCGACGGCTGCGGCCTGTGCGCGAGGGCATGCCACGAGGGCGCGATAGATATTGTTGACGGCAAGGCGAGGCTAACCCGCGAGCATTTCTGCGACGGGCTGGGGGACTGCCTGCCCAACTGTCCCAAGGGCGCCATAAGCTTTGAGGAGCGGGAGGCCCCCGCCTATGACGAGGCGGCGGTGAAGGAGAGTCAGAGGAAGAAAGCGTCCCTTGACGGCCTTTCTTCCCCGAGGTATGGGGGCTGCCCGGGCTCAGCAGTCACGCAGTTTGACATGACAGATGAAAAGGAAACTCCGCATCCCGCATTTACCTGGCCCGCAGAGGCGCCGTCGAGACTGGCTCAGTGGCCATGCCAGCTTAAGCTGGTGCCCACACAGGCGCCCTTCTTTGATGGTGCGAAGCTGCTCATTGCCGCCGACTGCAGCGCCTATGCCTGCGCCGGCATGCATGAGCGTTTTATGAAGGGAAAAGTCACGGTAATCGGATGTCCGAAGCTGGACGATGCGGACTATTCCGAGAAGCTCACTGCCATCATCAGGGACAACGACATCAAGAGCGTGACAATAGTGCGCATGGAGGTGCCCTGCTGCGGAGGCCTGCAGAGAGCTGCGGAAAAGGCCATCAAAGACAGCGGAAAATTCATTCCCTGGCAGGTGGTGACCATATCCCGCCGGGGAGAGATACTGGATTAGCGCATGGATGCATCAGATTCTCGTACTCCGGTGCGGAAGGGGAGAGAGAAAATGAGAGAGAAGACAGGTGAGGTGTTTTCCATTGCTGCGGATAATCCGCCGGTACCGGGCTGCACAGTTTCGAGAGAGGTACATGGCGGCGCAAACAGCATTGTGTATTTTTCGCTGGCGGCGTGTACTGACATAAGCGCGGAAATCTACCAATGCCACAAGCTGATACTTGTTGCCGACGGGAGCCTTGAAGTATACGGGACATATGGCGCGACGCTGTCTCTGAGCGCCGGAGATATGCTGGTAACGCCCGTTGGCATCCCCGTGGGTATGAGGTCGGCGAGGGGTGCTGTGTACACTGAGATATCCACAAGGAGGGAAGATATCATGAACCCTGCGGTAAAGGCGGGTGAGGTTTTCAGGCTCGCGGAGCTTGTACCCTATCAGGACGGGAGAATAGTCAATATGGACGTGGTCCACAACGACAAAATGAAATTTGTGGTTATGGCTTTCGACGAGGGAACAGGGCTCTCTGATCACGCGGCCCCGGGTGAGGCCATGGTCTTCGCCTTGGACGGCGAGGCTGTGATAGGCTATGAGGGGAAAGACCACCTGATTAGAGCGGGAGAAAACTTCCGCTTTGCTGAAGGCGGACTGCACAATGTGAGGGCAAAGGGCAGATTTAAGATGGCCCTGCTGCTGACGCTGGGATGAGGCGGCCCGATTGCCGCGTATTTAAAGCGGGCATCGACGGAATGGCATGGAATGATCAAAGCGGAAGGACGATTGTCCTTCCGCTTTAGCTGTACTGTGTCTAATTTCGATCTTCTCAGTTGCCGTATATCGCATTCCGCGGCGGCTATCTGCTTTCCGGCTCGGCGGCGTCACGCTGGCCGAGTCGGAAGAAGAGTTCCTTGAGCTTATCAAAGGTCTCCCTGCTTATATCGTGCTCTATCCTGCATGCGTCCTGCTCGGCTGTCTCCGGGTCCACACCTAAGGAGATGAGCCCGTCCCTGAGCATACAGTGCCGCTCATATATATGCGTTGCCACCTCATGCCCCGGCTCCGTAAGGGTGATGAACTTGGCCTTGTCCATGGTCTGGAAGCCCCCTTCCCTCAGCAGCTGTATGGCGTTGCTGACACTGGGCTTGGAGACGTTCATAAACTGCGCGATGTCCAAAGATCTCACATAGCCGTTTTTTTGCTGCAGTATGAGGATTGCTTCAAGATAGTCCTCTCCGGATCGATGCAGATTCATATAATCCTCCGATAAACACTACGACAAACATGACGCGGGAACGTAGTTAATCATATCTAACTGATGTGATTATAGCACCCCTTCGCCTTATGTGCAAGATATTTTTTGCACTTTGTTCCGTATTTTTTCGCTTATATGGCGGCACAGAAACGATTATACAGTGATATCGGTAAAAAAACAAAGAGCCCGGATCGTATCCGAACTCTTTGCAATATCGTCATATTTATGTCGATCAGCTCGACTAATTAGCCTCGATCGCGGCCTTCGCGGTGGATACCAGGGAGGTAAACGCCTCGGGATCGTGGATGGCGGTCTCGGAGAGCATCTTGCGGTTGAGGTTGATGCCGGCGAGCTTGAGGCCGTACATGAAACGGGAGTAGTTTATGTCGTTTGCCTTGCAGGCGGCACTGATACGGGTGATC
>JAFRAF010000345.1 GCA_017405545.1 Oscillospiraceae bacterium
ACTACTGTGCCCCCTTCGCGTTAATGACATCTGATTATTGATCCTTCATTTGGTGCAGTTTATCCGACGCAAGGCTGTCAACAGAATCTGTTGACAGCCCCGTCTTCACAGCATGAGCTGTAGATTATACTGTTTCAGATTTAAACGCGGGAGAGCAGAGATTTTTTGCGATGGGATTACTTCATGGTGACGCCGATAACGTAGAAGTCGGTGTAACCTGCCCAGTGGGGCTGGAAGCTGTCGACTCTGTCGCTTATGCAGTACAGGTGGACCTGCTCGAAGAGAGGCACCCATGCAGCGTCGTCAACTACGATCTTCTGCTCAAGGCTCTGATACTCCGCGTAGCGCTCGTCATCGTTTATGATGGTGGAAGCGGCGGCCACTCTGTCCATTATGGCGGTATCCGCATAGTTGAGGGAGCGGATAGCGGTCTTATCAGGGCTTCCGAAGAAGGTGTACATGATGTTTGCGGGATCGTTGTAGTCCATGGTCCAGGTGTTGATGAAAGAGTCCATCTCACCGGACTTGCGGATATCCAGCCAGGATGACTCATCGTAGGAGGCGATCTCAGCGTTGATGCCGATGTCCTTCAGGTTCTGCTGTATAACCTGATAGGTGAGCTGCTGCTTGCTGTTGGCGGTGGAGTCGAGGGACAGCTCGAAGCTGATGTCGCCCTCGTTGTATCCTGCCTCGGCCAGCAGGGCCTTAGCGGCTTCGGGGTCATACTTGATGGCGTCCTGATTATTGTCATTGTGTCCGACAACTCCGGTGGGGATGATGCCGTTTTCAACGATGCCGCGTCCGCCGTAGACGGAATCGATGATCTCCTGACGGTTGATGCACATCTGGATGGCCTTGCGGACATTCAGGTCGGAGAGGAACTCCTGTGTGTTGTTCAGGGCGAAGTAGGTCAGGCCGACTCTGGGAGTTACGATGATCTGGTCGGCGTAATTTGTCTCATAGGTAGAGGCGATAATGCTGGCGTCCACACGGTCAAGGTCGATGATGTCCAGGTTGCCCTTCTGGAACATGAGATTCTGGGTGGAGGCGTCGGGGATTATGTAGCAGATGCACTTTGTTACAGAGGGCTTCTCTCCCCAGTGCTGATCGTTGTACTCAAGGGTGAAGTGGTCGTTTGTGACCCACTCAGTAATCTTGTAGGGGCCGGTGCCGATTACGTTGTCGATGTTGGTGCCGATGTCGTCGGCAGCCTCAACAGTCTCCTTGTCGAGCACGCTCATGGAGACGGCGGTGAGCTCAGCCAGGAAGCCCGCGTTGGCGGCGTTAAGGGTGATGGAGAGGCTGTAATCATCATTGACCACAAGACCCTCAAGGCTCTCGGCCTCGCCGTTTTCGAGGGCCTCGGCGCCCACGATCTCAAGGGCTATATCGTCGTTTACACCGCCGGCGGTCAGCAGACGGGTGAAGCTGAAAGCCACGTCCTCAGCGGTCATGTCGTTGCCGTTGGAGAACTTGACGCCCTCGCGAAGCTTGAAGGTGTAGGTGAGGCCGTCGTCAGAAACCTGATAGTCCTCGCAGAGGCTGTTTACGATGCTGGTGCTTCCGTCATCCGCCACGGCTATCTCGAACAGACGGTCGTATACGTTCATGGGGATGAAGTAGTCAGAGGTGGTCTGGGTGACATCCATGGACTGGACGTCGCTCAAAGTGGCCATACGCAGCAGGCCCTCCTCGGCGTCTGCGATATCCGGTGCGTCGGCCGTTGCGGCGTCAGCCGCGGCGTCTGTGCCGGCATCAGCGGCGGGAGTGCTGTCTGAGCCGGTATCGGATGAAGTGCTTCCGCAGCCTGCCAGACACAACAAAAGCATTATGCAGGCCAAAAGAAGTGAAGTAAGTCTTTTCATATCAGTTCCTCCAAATAAGATTTGAATTAATTGATATTATCAATAAATCCATTTTAATTATACTTGGGATTATTTAAAAAAAAACTGTATTTTGTGCCAATAACGATGCAAAAAGTGCTTTTGTCACAATTGGTAGTCATATAAGTCATGATATGTGCTTACCACGGTGATGATAAAGATTTCTTAAACCATTCGAATATCCTTGCGCCGTCGACCGTGTCCTCGCGACGCATCGTATAGCACATGCGCTCCGGGTGCCACTGCAAGCCCAGTATGCGCCCGTTTTCGTGCATTACGGCCTCCGCCACCCGGTCCTCTGACCGGCATATCGCCCGAAGACCCTGACCGAGTCTGTCAAGGCCCTGATGGTGGGAGCTGTTAGTATAAAAGCTGTCTCCGTAGAGCTCATGCAGTATGTTGCCCGGGCAGCAGTTCACCCTGTGGACGCTGTCGCCCTTGCTGTTCGCACTGTGGCGCTCCGCTGTCGGCAGGTGCTGTATGAGGCTGCCGCCCAGGGCCACATTTATTACCTGGTGGCCCTTGCATATGCCGAGTATAGGCTTTTCAGCGCTGTTGAACAGGTGAAAAAGCCTCAGTTGTTTTTTGTCCAGCTCTTTGTTTATGCTCTCGGAGCCGTTATTATCCTGGCCGTATATGGAGGGCTCTATGTCCCCGCCGCCGGGGAGCAGCAAGCCGGCATATTCCACGATATTGTCGGCTTCCAGGGTGACGACAGGCTCCAGCCCCACGGCTTTGATTGCGTTTATGTAGTTCGGCACGTCCTTCAGGATGCCTGCTATTGCGACTTTAAGCATATTTGATCTCCTTAATGTGAAAACATGTGAAAACGCTTTATTTCCCTTTCAGTGTATTTGATTATATATGTTCCCGGCCGCGGATACAAGGGATAAATACATATTAAGGCCGGCTGTAAAACATTTGCTTGCTTTTGCCGTTTTAAAGGGATATATTATTATTTGTATTTCAGCGCTGTTATCAACAGGCTGTCGAAGATATATTTCATGGAGTGGAGAAGTATATGCGAGTTTTAGATATGCACTGCGACACCTTTTGGGAGATACTTGAGGCCCATAAACGGGGCGAGGAGTCATGTGTCAGGAGGAATTTCCTGCAGATAGATCTGGAGAAAATGAGAAAAGGGGACTACCTGCTGCAAAACTTTGCCATGTTTGTGGCCGTGGACCGCTGTGACGATGCCCTTGATACCGTGCTCCGTATGATAGACCTGTACCACCGGGAACTGGACAAAAACGCTGACGTCATCGGAAAGGTAGAGTGCTTTGAGGATATAGAGAAAAACCGAGCCCAGGGCAAAATGTCCTCCATGCTGACCGTTGAGGAGGGTGCTGTGTGCAGGGGTGAGCTCTATGTCCTGAGGGATCTGTACCGCCTGGGCGTCCGCATGCTGACGCTGACATGGAACTTTGAAAATGAGCTGGGATGGCCCAACACCGTGGCAAGGCTTCCCGGGTACGACCCGAAGCGGAGATATGGCCTTAAAGAGACCGGCTTTGAATTCGTGGAGGAGATGGAGCGGCTGGGTATGATAATCGACGTTTCCCATCTCTCTGACGACGGCTTTTACGATGTGTGCAGCGCGGCTGAGAGGCCATTCGTCGCCAGCCATTCAAACGCCAGAGCCCTGTGCCCGCATTCCCGGAATCTGACCGATGACATGCTCAAAAAGCTCTCCGACCACGGGGGCGTGACAGGCATCAATTTTTACAGTTCGTTCTTAAGGGACGGCTCGGACTTTGGAGAGATATCCGATATCGTTGTCCACATGAAGCATATCAAAAACGTGGCCGGCATACAGTGCATCGGACTGGGCACGGATTATGACGGCTTTGATTCCGGACTCGAGCTCGGCGACTGCTCGCACATGCCTCTCTTGGCAAGGGAGATGTCAAGGAACGGCTTTTCCGATGACGAAATCGACGCCGTTTTCAGCGGAAATGTGCTGAGAGTTTATAAGGAAGTCCTGAGCTGAAATTGTTAAACAAAAAATCATATAGAAAATAGAAAAAACACGCATCCCAAAGCATCATCCGATGTGGGATGCGTGTTTCTTTAATCGAAATCGATGGCGAACAGGCCGGCTGAGCCTCCGGTGTGGAGGAATACCACGGTGTTCTCC
>JAFRAF010000346.1 GCA_017405545.1 Oscillospiraceae bacterium
ATAATCTCTGACCTCCAGAGCGGACTCATTTCCGTTGCTTCCGGCATAAAAGAGCTCGCCTACTTCTTTAGCTAAGATGAGAGATAGTGGCAAGGCGTGCAATGCCATGCTGAGAAGAGATATGCAGCTTTACAAGCGCGGGCTTTTGCCCGCGCTTGTGTTAGCGCTTGTGCTCCTGTGCTTTTGCGTGGCGGCGGCACGCTCACTGTCCGGGGGTGCGGTGGATTTCAAGAAGGCCCAGGTGGCCCTGGTGGACGAGGAGAACTCCGTCCTCAGCGGGGTGACAATAAACCTCATCTCCGGCCAGAGCTTTACCAGTTCTGTCATGGACATCACCAAAACCGAAAAGTCTGAGGCCGTATCCGGACTGGAGGAGGGCAGATATACGGCGGTCGTCGTGCTGCCCGACGGCTTTGTGGACGCCACCTCCGGCGGCAAGAGCATGAGCGGGGAGATACTGCTTTCCGACAGCGCCCAGGGCTACAGCGATATTGTCGCCTCGCTGGCCAAATTCGGCCAGCGCCTGATAGCGACGGGCCAGTTCGGAATATTCTCCGGCGAGATGGCTGTAATCGACAAATACGGCCGGGGCGCCGAGCACGCCGAGTATCTTAGCAAGGTGAATATCCTCTATTTAAACGAGGTGCTGGGCGCTTCTGAGAAGTATTTCACACCGGAACGGACAGATTACAGGGGCAGTTCCATGACCTTGGAGGGATGGTATACCCTGTGCTATATCATGCTCTTCGCGGGGCTCTGCCCTCTGCTGTTTTCCCATATGTACAGCGCCGATCTCAGGACAGGACTGTACCGCAGACTCTACTCCATGGGTGTGCGGCCGGCGTCCTTCACTTAGGGCAAGTTTTTGTATACCGTGATCTTTGCCGCCGTGATATGCGGTGCTGTCATAATTGCCCTTTCGAAGCTGCTTGCCCCGTTCCCGGGACTCTTGTCCCTGCTTCTTCTGTTTCTCGGCATAGCTTTCAGCTGCCTCGTGGGCATGACCGTATGCATATGTATGCCCGGCAAGGGCGCCGCGCTCATATGCGCCCTGTCCGCGGCCGGACTCATACTGTCAGGGGGGGTAATACCCTCCGCCCTGCTGCCCATCGGCCTGCAGGATCTGGGCGGTGTTCTGCCCCTGGGACTGAGCGTGTCGATGGCGCTGCCCCTTTTCGGCGCTGAACCCGAGCCGCTCTCCGTAATCATCCTTCTGCTTGAGTCGGGCATATGTATCACCGCGATAGGACTGAAGCTGAGGGGGCTTCTGCGCAGAGGGGAGGACGGCATATGAGCTTTTTCCTCCTTGCGCTCAAGCGCAGACTCCGCTCGGCGGGCTTTGTGCTCATGCTCCTGCTTCTGGCCCTTTGCGTCTTTGCCGCGGCCGCTGTGGGCGGTCGGGTTGAGATGTCCCCCTGCGCTCTTGTGGACGAAGACGGCAGCGATCTTTCGCAAAAGGTCTGCGATGAGCTGACGGAGAACAACTTCGTCATGTGTCCGGACAGGGAGGAACTGTACCGGGCTGTGTCCATGGGCAAATTCGACTGCGGCGTCGTGATAAAGGCGGGCTTCGCCGAGGGGGTGGAAAACTGCGATCTCACAGATTCCGCCGTGATGGTCACATCCCCGGTTTCCATCCTGGGCGAGGTGTACAAGGCCCACGCCATGGGCAGCATGTACCGTCTGATGGCCCCCGGACTGAGCTATTCCGTTATTCGGGATCAGGGCCTGGATTTGAGCTATGAGGCGGTGGAGCGGGAATTCGTCGACTATCTTGCGGGGGGCGACCGATTTACCTTTGACGTCAAAAGCGCCCGGGGCGCGAGCCTTGAAAACATCTACGGCGAAAAGCTGATGCAGGCAGCCATGGCTCTGCTGGGCTTTGCCCTGCTGTACCCCTCCGCCCGCTCGGCTGTGCGGGAATCCCTGCGGCGCTCCGCTGCCATAGGCGGGGAAAAAGCTGCCCGCGCCGTGCTGATACCTGACCTGGCTGCTCAGCTGCTTTGCTGCCTTGCCGCCGGAGTCATCGGGCTGATGACGGCGGAGAGGGCCTAGGGCGTGGGCCGGGACTATCTCCTGCCAGTCGCGGCATACATGTTCCCGCTTATCGCCGTGGGCATAGCTCTATACTATGTGCTGCCCCGAAACGACGGCTTTGTGGCGCCGCTTGTTCTGCTGGCCTCCCTGGCCCTGTGCCCCATATTCACGGACATAGCCGAGTTCGTGCCCCTGCTGGGGAAGATAAGATGGCTGTTCCCGCCCTGCTGGTTCTACTCCGCCATGGGCAGGCCCATTGTGTGGCTTTCGGCGGGACTGGCGGCCACGGTGCTG
>JAFRAF010000347.1 GCA_017405545.1 Oscillospiraceae bacterium
CACGGGCAGGGACAGCCCCGAGTTTTTCGGTATTTAAGCCAAATCGGTTTTCTCCGGATCGGTCCTGTGCTTTTTCCAGACCCGCCGCGCGCAGAGAGCGCAGAGCAGTGCCATAACCCCCACTGCAAACTCCATAAGTACGGCGGACGCTCCGGATCCCGAGACTATCACCGTCGCCGCGTCAACGGCAAAGTGTCTGAGTCTCGCAGCGGGGTACAACAGGAGGCGTCCTCCCTTCTTCGCCGCGAACCACACCAGGATGGACAGGGATATATGTATAACGATGGCGAAGACCCGCTCCACGGCGCCCATGAGGAATTGCCACGAGGGCATGGAGACAAGCTGTCCCATGGTCAGCCGCACCTGCTCCAGAGCGTCGCCCGAGAGATTGCCGGTGAGCATATCGGCGTTGCCTCCGTTTATCATGACGGACCAGACGATATTGTTCACCATGGTGATGCCCAGCAGCACCGCCGCCTCGAAGCCTCCGTGACCGGCTCCGTACATCAGGGCGTTGGCGTCATTGTCCCTGTGCCTTCTCAGCAGGGTCTTGAAGGCGACGAACCTGCCGGTCTCCTCAAATATGCCCGCCATGAGCCCTCCGTAGAGGGCGTAAAGCCAGATGTTGTTCTGTATGCTCTCGCCCGCGCTTGACGCGAACACGGCCCGGTGTACTGCGGACTCCAGTATGAGGGCGAACACCAGCATAACCGCGCAGCCAACGAAAAACGGCAGTATGTCCGCCCTTTTCACCTTCCTGAAGTATATCAGCAGGACTATGGGCAGACCGAATGATAAGATGGCCGATACAGCCATAAAAACCATAGACAGGGATGCTACCGTCCCCTCCATATCCTTTCCCCCTTATGTCAGAGAAGATCAGTTTTCCTCCGGCGCCGCGGTCTTTCCGGCCCGCACCGAGGACACGTATACGCAGAGTATTATTATCGCCGCTCCTATCATCTGATACCAGGCGAAGGGCTCGCCCCTAATGAACACCCCCGCCAGTATGGATATGACCGTCGTCACGTTGATAAACAGGGAAAACTGGGTCACCGTTATGTACTCCGTGGCGAAATTCAAAAGCAGAAAGGCCACCACCGACGAGGCCACCGCCAGATATACGGCGGACATCCAGAATGAGCCGGTGCTCAGCGGCACCATCACCCTGTTCTCAAAGTCCCCCGCCGACTGTATCAGACCCATTGCCACGAAAACCACAGCGCCCATGGCGAACATCACCCAGGTCTTTTCAATGGGGTTGAAATTGACCGAGGCCTTGCGGCTTAAAGCTCCGAAAAGGGCCCCGGAGAAGACCGCGCCCAGCAAGAGCACAAGTCCCCATATGGAAAAGCCCTGCATAACGCTGCCCAGCGCGGTGAGCAGGACACCCACCACCGACAGTCCGGCGCACACTATCTGCAGAGTCGAGACCCGCTCGTGCATGACGGTCAGGTCCAGCACTATGGCCGCCACCGGTATGAGTGCGATTATGGTCCCGGCAAAGGCCGAGGAGCTCAGCTCTATTCCATAGTTCTCGCAGATAAAGTACAGCACCGGCTCGGTCAGCCCCAGCAGGAGCAGTATGCCCACGGGCTTGTTTTTAAGGCTGAAGCCAAAACCGCCGCACACACCGGCCAGGTTGAGCAGGTGCATGACAAGTATAACCAGATTCAGTGCGATAAAGGCAATGAGAAAGCGCACACCCAGCAGTACAAAGGGAGTGGCCGTCTCCAGCGCCAGCTTTGAGAACATGAAGCTGAAGCCGAAGATGGCGTATCCCAAAAAGGCGGCGATAAGGGCATATGTGGTTTTTTTGCCTTTACCCATACTTTTATCTCCCACTGTCCGGTCCCGCGTCCGGCCAACATAGAGGCATTGAAAGGGGGCGCTTCTAACCCTGTTTTTGTCATCTCTGCCTCAATGCGGCCAATTATATCACCAAAAAGTCACGTAAACAATAATATTTTCCCGATTCACGGCAAAAACTATATCGGGTACGGCATTTACCCGATTTTCACATGGTTTTCTGGAGGGAAAAATGAGTCTGAAGCACACGGGAAAACAGACGATAAGCCTCTTATCGCCCCCATCCGTTCTGGGCTATGCCGGCGTTGTGGGGAAAAAAGAGGGGGAGGGCCCTCTGGCCTCTGTTTTCGATCTGGTGGAAAACGACGCCTTTTTCGGAGAGAGCTCCTTTGAGAAGGCCGAGAGCCGCATGCTCAAGCGTGCCATGGAGCTGGCCCTCGACAAGGCGGGGCTGGCGCCCTCCCGGGTGGAGTACGCCTTCGCCGGAGATCTTTTAAACCAGTGCACAGCCTCGGCCTTCGCCGTCAAGGGCTTCAAGATACCCTATTTCGGTCTCTACGGCGCCTGCTCGACCATGGCGGAGGGTCTGGCTTTGGCGGCTCTCACCATAGACGGGGGCTTCGCGGACATCTGCTCCGCCGCGTCCTCCTCCCACTTCTGCTCCGCCGAGCGCCAGTACCGCTTTCCTCTCGGCTACGGCGGCCAGCGCACTCCCACAGCCCAGTGGACCGTGACCGGCTCCGGGGCGGTCATACTGGGCTCCGACGGCCCAGGTCCCTATATCACTCACGTCACCCCCGGCAGGGTCATCGACACGGGGATAACGGACGCCAACAACATGGGCGCCGCCATGGCCCCCGCCGCCTGCGACACCCTCGCGGCCCACTTCGAGGATCTGCGGACAGGACCGGATCGCTACGACCTGATAGTCACCGGCGATCTGGGCAGCATAGGGGCCTCCATACTGACTGACATGCTCAGGGACAGGGGCTTTGAGACGGCGGGCAGGTACAACGACTGCGGTCTGATGATATTTGACACAGCCTCCCAGGACGTGCATGCGGGGGGCTCCGGCTGCGGCTGCAGCGCCGCCGTGCTCTGCGGCCACCTGCTTGACTGCATAAGACAGGGCCGCTGGGACAGGATACTCTTCGCCGGAACAGGGGCGCTCATGTCTCCCACCAGCTGCCAGCAGGGCTGCAGCATACCGGGCATATGCTGCGCCGTTTCAATATCAAAGGACAGGAGCTGATGAACATGTTTTCGGCCACGGCGTTTTTAAAGGCATTTGTTGTGGGCGGGGCCATATGCTCCGCCGGACAGATATTGATAGACAAGACCCGGCTCACCCCCGCCAGGATACTGACCGCCTATGCAGTTGCCGGAGTTATACTCGGAGCTCTGGGTCTTTATCAGCCCTTCGCCGACTGGGCGGGGTCCGGGGCAACGGTCCCCCTTCTCGGCTTCGGCAGTCTCATGGCAAAGGGAGTACGTGAGGCGGTGGTGAGTGACGGCCCTCTCGGCATATTCACAGGGGCCCTCAAAGCAGCCGCGGGGGGCATAACGGCGGCTGTCAACTTCGCCCTCATAGCGGCTCTTATTTTCAGGCCGAAGCCCAAGCCCTGAGCAGAAGGGCGTTTTTTACCTAAAAAACGGGTTAAAATGTCAAAAACCGTATCGCCTCACATTTCTTATATGTGCAGATGAAACAATAATCACCTTTGCTATTGACAAAAGCGGAATTATTTGTTATGTTTTCCACAGCAAAGAC
>JAFRAF010000348.1 GCA_017405545.1 Oscillospiraceae bacterium
CGGACACAATGCTGTATCTGTCGAAGCCGGGGATGACAGCATATATGATTTTCTGGTCAAGACGTTCCTGTGTTTTCCTGAGTGCTTCACAGAAACGATGGTAGTGAACGACCTCGCGCTCCCTCAAAAAGCGTATGACGTTGTTTACATCCGGGTCATCAGAGAGCCTGAGAATGTTGTCATAGGTTGTTCTGGCCTTCTGCTCTGCTCCCATATCCTCAGCCAGATCGGTGAGTACATCGCCCTTGACCTGCATGGTAGCAGCGGTCCAGGGCGTGCCGGAGGCGAACTGTGGATAAATTCCAGCGGTGTGATCCACGAAATAGGTCTCAAGACCGGCTTTTTTTACATCCTCAGCCGTCATATTCCTTGTGAGCTGGTGTATAATGGCGCCCACCATTTCAAGATGTCCCAATTCCTCGGTGCCTATGTCCACGAGCAGACCTTTCAGGTCATTATAGGGCATTGAATAGCTCTGGCTCAGGTATCTCAATGACGCTCCGAGCTCTCCGTCCGGGCCGCCGTATTGGGAAATGATGAATTTTGCAAGGGCAGGGTTGGTGTTTTTTATTTTTACCGGATACTGCAGCTTTTTCTGATAAACAAACATCAGCAATCACCGCCTTTTACATGATACTCCCATGGCCATGGCCCGCTGAGCCAGGTGTAAGAAGCCATATTTTCCATATCGGACATTGAAATCGGACCGTAGAGCTTTACATAGCGTTTTCTGCCCTCAGAGGAGAGGGCGAGCATTTTCTTCATGAAAGCAAAGGCGTCCTTGTCATCGGGGTGAGTATCCAGGTACAGGTTCAGTTCTTTTATAATAAAATCCAGGGCCATGAGCTCGCCCAGCGGTGTTCCCGCATATGGGTTTGTGCTGTTTGCTTTGTTTAAAAAGGGGAGGTCCAGACCGGGAAACAGAGTTCCTCTTGTCAGGGCTTCCGAGCTTGAATACATCGGGGCGTTGTTCTCCTGCATCGGGACATATGCGGTGGCCAGCGGAGCGCATTCGGGAAGTGTCCCTTTTTTAAAATTGCAAGTTTTGTCTTCGTCCAAATTCTTTCCTCCAGTCAAAGAGCCCGTAATAAGGTGGGCGCTTCGTTATATACTATGGGACGGGTTCCGCTTTGGTTACTTCAAGCTTTGTTTTTTAAATATTATGTGATATAATAAAATAACAAAGGTATAAATCCGGCGTGTATGCGTGAAATGACTATATCTGTGCCGCAGACAGTGCACTGATACATAACTCGGCCCCGAATCACATATTCCTTGAAGGGGAGGGGTTATGTGAAAAAGCTATTGGTCATTGAAATCGCGATTATTATCCTCTTTCTTCTTGGGATGATTTTTGCGTATTATATGGGCCTTGTGCCCAGGGCGGAGCGGACGATGCTTGTATCGGATGCAAGGGGAGAGCGTACCCTTGTGATAGACGCTGGCCACGGGGGACTTGACGGCGGCGCCGTCGCGGCAGACGGGACCTGTGAGAGCGGCATAAACCTGGATGTCGCGCTCAGGCTGGACAATGTAATGGGTCTGTATGGGGCCAGAACGATCCTTACAAGGTCTTCCGATGATATTGATTATCCGGACAGCGCTGTGTCTATCCGCGATAAAAAGGTCGCAGATCTGCAGAGAAGGCTGTCATTGGTGAATTCCGCAGAGAACGCGGTTTTTATCAGCATTCACCAGAACTCATATCCCGATGACACAGGAGTCAGGGGAGTTCAAATACTGTACTCCGGTACAGACGGCAGCCGTGAACTGGCCGAGAGCATACACTCGGATTTTATTTCCGTTCTGGGAGGGGCTTCCGTACGGGAAAGTATACCCACGTACAACGATATTTTTATAATGAAAAAGGTCAAATGCCCGGCAGTTTTGATAGAATGCGGGTTTTTATCCAATCAGGATGAGCTCAAAAGACTTAAGGACGGGAGATACAGACTGGACCTTGCAGAGGTGATTGCCGCGGGGTATTTAAGCTCAGCTGAGAGGCCGGTTTTGTAGGGGATGTACAATATGAAAGCTAAGACCAGATTTTACTGTAAAGAATGCGGTAATGAAGCGCTGAGATGGATGGGTCAGTGCCCGGCCTGCGGCAGTTGGGACAGCTTTGTCGAACAGCCGCTTAAATCCTCCGGAAAAAAGAGGGACAATAGCGCCGTTGTTTCCAGAAAAACTGCAGAACGGCTGAGTGAGTTGGACGCTGAAAACGAAGTGCGCTTCTCGACCGGTATGAAGGAGCTCGACCGGGTGCTGGGCGGAGGAGTGGTAAACGGTTCGCTTATTCTGGTAGGCGGGGCCCCGGGAATAGGGAAATCGACGCTGCTGCTGCAGATATGCGGGGAGCTGGAAAGACAAAACCGTATTTTATACGTATCAGGAGAGGAGTCGGCAAGGCAGATAAAGCTCAGAGCGGACAGACTCGGTGTCGGAAACGGGAATATATATTTGCTTTCAGAGACTGATATAGCCGGTATTCTGGATACGGTTGACGAGTTAAAACCCAATATATTGATTGTTGATTCTATTCAAACGCTATATAGTGAGGATAACAACTCTGCACCAGGCAGTATCGGTCAGGTAAAGGAATGTACGTCGCAGCTGATGAGACTTGCCAAGGATACGGGAACGACGGTATTTGTTATCGGGCATGTCAATAAGGAAGGCGCCATTGCGGGGCCCAGAGTCCTGGAGCACATGGTGGACTGCGTTTTATACTTTGAGGGGATGAATTCGGCCCCGTACAGGATACTCAGGGCCGTGAAAAACCGCTTTGGATCCACAAACGAGATCGGTGTTTTTGAAATGCGGGATAAAGGCCTTGAACAGGTTGAAAACCCGTCGGCGGTGCTTTTGGCAGGCAGGCCGGTAAACACACCCGGAACATGTGTCGCGTGCGTTATGGAGGGCACACGGCCGATACTGGCTGAGGTACAAGCCCTGTTGACGACAAGCAGCTATAATCTGCCTCGGAGGAACTCAAACGGTATAGAGTTCAACAGAGCGATGCTGCTGCTGGCTGTCCTCGAAAAACGCGGCGGACTTAGAGTCGGCGGCTGTGACGCGTACATAAATGTTATAGGCGGGCTGGATCTCGATGAGACTGCCGCAGATCTGGCCGTAGTCCTGGCTGTGGCTTCAAGCTGGCTGAACAGACCCATAGATGACGATATAGTTGCGTTTGGCGAAGTGGGCCTCAGCGGCGAGCTGCGCGCGGTTAACAATACTGATCAGCGTCTGGCGGAGGCCGCGAGACTGGGCTTTAAGAGATGTGTGATACCGCAGTCGCAAAAAAACTTCGTTGTACCGAGGGATCTGGAGGTTATAAGAGCAAAGAATATCATCTCAGCGATTGAAATGGTTCTTGGCAATAACTGACGTTAATACAGTTGAAAATGGCATAATATGATAATTGATGCATTTTAACCCCCTCTAAATTGAACAAAATTTTTATTTTGTTTAATTTTATCTCGAAGATTCGTGGTATAGTTGTTTTATACACTGTATTTGCAAGAGGCTCTTTATCTGATAATGGGCGCGTGTTTTTTATGTATTGCTCCCCTTTTTACGGTATTTGGATACGCTTCTATGCTTCTGAAAATGGTTTTTCCCGACCAGGTTAATGCGGAATTACGAAAGGAGTATTTATGAATTCTGATATCGAGAATTTCGATTCCGGACTGGATGTCGAAGGATATATAACTAACTGTAAAATCGACCCTGCTTCAAGCGAGTGCAGAGATTTTATTAAAGAGCTGGAGAAGTCCAGACTCATCGTTGCTCTGCGCGGTGAAGAGAGACGCATGGTCATTGCGAAGACTAAGAACAATGACAATCTCATCCCGGTTTTTCCCAACTATGAGGAATTTGAGAACTGGCCGAATAAATCGGATATCCCCTACATCATTGATTACGCGGAATTAAAAAAGCGGGCTTTGGATAAAAACGACCCCTGTGACGGGATCGCGATAAATCATAAAGGAAGCACTATTTTTATCGTTATAAAGCGCAGCAACTCTGACATAGTGTCAAATCCCAATAATATGACACAGTATAAGGGCGGCACTTTAGAGCGCGAAAAAGGACAGCTGGCGCTGTTCAAGCCCCACAAGGTTCCTGAGGAGTTCAGGAATGTCCTCAGAGACTATCTGGAGAGCAAGGACAACGTATACAGGGCGTACATACTCTTGTCTCAGCGCCCCGATTCACTATCTCCCCGCCTCACCCTCCTTCTGGATTTTGACGGCGATCAAAAGAGCTTCTTCAGTGAATTGATGGAGACCGTGACCCGCAGCATCAAGCTCAATCCGGGTGAGAAGATCGACCTCATCAAGGGCGATTATAAGCTGCTGGCCGCCGCAAACAAGATCGTTGAACCCTTTTATAAGAGGTAATCAGCCGTGGACTACAGAGATGAGGCGCCTGAGATCATACGCGGGTTTTTGACATATCATGAGACTGTCAAAGGCCATTCAAGGCGTACCGTGGACGAATACTATCTTGATCTGCGTATGTTTTTCAGGTTTATAAAACGCTCCAGACATATGATTGGGCCGGATGTACCTTTTGATAATATAGGTATTGATGATTTGGACCTGGAGCTTGTGGCCTCTGTAAAGCTGTCAGATGTATACGACTACCTGTCCTTTTTAACCAGAGACCGGGCCCAGAGGCACAACAGTCCCAATACAAAATACGGCCTCAGCGCAAATTCCAGGGCCAGAAAAATCGCCGCTATCCGTTCATTTTATAAATACCTTACGGTTAAGACAAAACAGCTCCAGGAAAACCCTGTACAGGACCTGGACTCCCCGAAACAGCTTAAGACGCTTCCCCGCTTTC
>JAFRAF010000349.1 GCA_017405545.1 Oscillospiraceae bacterium
ATGACTATCAGGCCCAGAGCGCCCCGCAGGGCCGCGTATCTGATATACCTGCCCAGATATAGTCTGGGCGTATCTATCACAACAAGCTTTCCCGCCGCGTCAAGGCCCTCATAGTCCTCCTCTTCGCCGCTTCCGGCGTATATGAGCTCCGCCTCCACGCCGCCCTCCGGTCCCGGGGTACAGAGGTATACGGGCTGCGGAATGATCTCCGTGCCGTCCTCAAGGCTGAGGCTCACTCCGTTGTTTGTGAAGGACGGGACCTCAACCGGGAAGCGCTCCGCCTCAAGGCCCTGCTGTCTGAAAAAGTCCTCCATGAAATCGGCGGACCTCAGATCTCCGGGTCTGCCGGCAAAGCGGTCCGGTATAGCCGTGAGTCCGGCAATATTCTCAAGGGCGTTTTTGGCCTTGAAGTCCTCTATAAAACGGCGTTCCTCACTGCTGATCATTCTCTGCACCTTTTCTTCTTCTGCTTCTGATGTCGGAAATGTTGGCGGACAGGAGCCATATGATGGCTACGGCCAGTCCGGCCAGAACGAAATATACAAGCACTGTAAAGCCTGCGGCTGTAAGTTCTAACATTATTATACTCCTCCCTACTTCATAAGCTTGATCTGTTCGAAATGGAAGTCCCTATCCGGCTTGATAAGCGTCCCCACGATGGGTATGACCAGGGTCACCACATGTATCAGAGCGTATCCTATCCACATGTCAAAGGGCAGCGAGTACACCTCCAGCGTGGGCAGAAACGCGAAGAATATCGCCACGATGACTCCCGCGTACAGGCTTGCAACTATGGACTTCCTGTTTATGGTCTCCTTGTACGCCGACATGACAAAGGGCCAGAGCAGCGGCACAGCAAAGGCGCCGACAGCGTAGTTGAGCCAGAGTATGGACAGATCCGCCACAGCGAAGATGGAGACCAGTATGCCCGCAACGACTATGATGATAACGCACCTTCTGTGCATGATCTTCTCATCGCTTACAAACTTCGCGCTGGGCATATACTGCTTGTACAGATCCGTCACCAGCAGGTTTGTAAATGCGTTCAGGCAGGTGCTGGCGGTGGAGAATATGCTGGCCAGCAGTATGATCACAAAGAGATACGAGGCCCACTTGGGCATGCTCTGGAGGATGACGGCGGGCAGCACGTCGTTTCCGGCAATGTCCAGGCCGGTGCCCAGGCCCACAAGCCCTATGACCGACGCCGCAGCGGGGATGAAGAACCATATGAGAGCGGAGGAGCGGACCAGGGCCTTTTCACGTCCGGGCTTTACGGCCAGCACATGCTCCCACACGTTCTGATTGATAAGGGTATAGTTTATATAGGTGAAAAAGTCTATCAGCCAATAGCCGATGATGGCCTCCTTGCTGAACAGGAAGGTCCCGCCGGGAAGTCCGCTGTTCTTTATGCCGTCGAATATGGCCTGGGGTCCGCCGTTGCCCCAAACGGAGCCGATGAGCAGTACGAACAGGGCCACAAGTATGGCGTACACGAACACAAAGGAGGTATCAATGGCCGCCCGCAGACCGCCGATGGCCACGAAGGCCGTTATGATAATGCCCCCTATGATGGCGCCCTGCCAGTGTGGTATGCCGAACATGGTGTGGAAAATCAGTCCTATGGCCATTATCTGCACCAGGGTGAAGCAGAGCATCTGGGCCATGGATATGACGGTAAATATTATATGGCTGGACTTGCCCACTCTGAGCCTTATGAACTCAGGGAAAGTGGTGAGCTGCGGGGCTATGTTGCGTATCTTCATGACCAGCGGGGCAAATATAAGGGCAGAGAGTATGACGTCTATGCCGTATATCCACACGCCGGACACACCGAAGCTGTACGCTCCCTCGCCGCCGCCCAGCAGCGTGGCGCTCCATGTCCAGTTCGCCACCAGGGAGGCCACGGCTACCCCGAAGGGCACTGAGTTCTTGGCGTTCAGAAAATCGCTTCCGAGATTTGTGTTGTTTCTGACGACCCTCAACGCGACTACAATAACGAACACCGCGAACACCAGCAGTATGGCATATCCGGTCGTCTGATTAAGCAACTGCATATTACTTCCTCCTCGCTTTATAATTCAGCCATGACAGACTGTTATTCACTGAGTTAAATTGAAATGTTCGGCTTGCTGATTTGTTCACTGTTTTTGTGTTATTAACAGCAATATATAACTGATATTGCAAAAATATTATGTCATCTGTAGAATTCAAGTTAAACCCGCCCTGGTTATCTACATTTTAGTTTACTACAGCAAAATATCATCTTACACGCAAAAGATGCTCAATAATACGTATTTCATGCTAACATCCTACATATACCCTTTTAGGGGCTGAATACTGCCGCCGGACGGGGGCTGCCAGCCACGCCGCGCATATGTACACTTGACTGAACGGCGGAAAAAGGCTATACTCAATTCGGCATATTTCTGACAC
>JAFRAF010000043.1 GCA_017405545.1 Oscillospiraceae bacterium
GACTATCTCGACCAGCGTCCGGAGAGATTTGCCGAGGGCGCTATCGCGCTGTAATAACAGGTTCCGGGACACCGCGAGGGGATGTACCGGACGCTGACTTTCGACTGCATGCAGATACACAGGCCCTGATAACACTGTTCATGGGCCGAAGAACATACATACACGGAAAGCCAGGCAAGGGGGTGAAACCGGACTTTGAGACATATATTACGATGCGTTATATGCTTCATTATTGCGGCTGTGTTGATGTCGGGTCCCGGGACTGCCTTTGCTCGGGACTGCGCCGATACCGGCTATATAGTAAAATACAGGGACGGAGCGGCGCGGCCCGCGACAGATGATACGGACTGCCCCTTTGACGTGGTGGATGCCAGGACCCTGCATGAGCTGAGAGCCGCCGGGGCCGTTGAGTGGTTCGAGCGGGACAGAGACGTGCAGCTTTCAGACGCCGATATTTCGGAGACAGGGGAGCTCTGCGGCAGCCTGTCACCATACTATTCCGATGAGATGTGGCACCTTGATATGATAGACGCCGATCTGGCGTACAGTCTGGGCTGTGAAGGCGAGGGCGTGCGCATCGGCGTTGTCGATTCAGGCGTCTCAGCCCATCCGGCACTCGCAGCCTGCCTCACAGAGGGCTACAACTACCTTGACGGAAACAGCGATACCAGCGACACCCTTGGCCACGGCACGAGTGTTGCCGGACTAATTGCCGGGGTGGACAGCGAAGGACACATGGGTGTCGCTCCGAAAGCGACTTTGGTACCGCTGAAGTGCTTTGACAAAAACAGCTCGAAGGTCAGCAAGATCTGCCAGGCCATATATGGCGGAGTCGATGACTTCGACTGCGACATATTAAACCTCAGTCTGGGATTTTCTCAGGAGTCCTTGGCCATGTACGAGGCCGTAGAATACGCTGCGGAAAAGGGTGTGCTGGTGATTTCGGCCGTGGGCAACGGCGGCACGATGAATATTAACTTTCCCGCCAAGTACGATAATGTGCTGGCGGTGGGCAGTATAGGCAAGGACGGGCTGATTTCTCCCCGTTCGAATTACGGCTATGGAGTAATAATCACCGCGCCGGGTGAGACGGTGAAGACAACATACTTCAACAGCGGATACGCCCAGGTGTCGGGAACGAGCTATGCGGTGCCCATGGTGTCCGGAGCCGCGGCGGTACTCATGAGCATGGATCCGTCGCTCTCCTTTGAGGATGTGACACGCATCCTCTATGAGAACGCCACAGACAAGGGAAAAGAAGGCTATGACCCGACCTACGGCTGGGGGGTGCTGAACCTGGACAGTGCGGTCAAGGCGGTCATTGGGGACAGGCCGGTATATATCGCTCCGCCCGCCGCGGATACGACGGCAATATACAACAACAGCGACGGGGAATTAAACTGCCTGTATTTGCTCTCGGAATATGACGAAGACGGAAGGATAAAAAACGTTACGGTCCGAAAGCTGCTGATGCAGGCCGGGGAAGTCGCAGCGGTTCCGGCACCCGGGAAGGGTACAACAGCCGCCCAATTCGTATGTGATTTGCATACCCTTCGCCCTTTGGCGGAGGCCAGAGATTTTCACTATGAATAAGTTTCCGTGCGCCTCGCTTATTAAGTGGCCACGGACGAAAGGAGGCCGCCGATGAGAAATAAACTGACTGCGGCACTGCTGTGCGTGATCATGGCGCTCTCCGCTTTTTCCATGGCTCTCGCCGTCGGAAATCCGGTGCCGGGCTTCTATAACCTGGGCTCAGCCGAAGGCGTGGAAATAAGGGCGGCGTCCTCGAAGGCAGGGCCGATAAACGCGGTTAATATAAATGTGGACGGCATTCCCGGCGAAGAGACATTCTACCCGGATTCGGACTCGATACGTGTAACGCTGCCGTCCACGAACAGGAATGCCATGTACATGGTCCTGCTGGCGGAGAAAAACGAGTCCGAGACAATTGACAAGGTGTTTTTCGCGGATCAGGCCTATGGCGGGAGCAGGCTGACTTTTAACGTGTTCTGCGCCCTGCCCGACAGACCGCTGGAGCTGGTCCTGTATATCTCAAGCGATGATGAGGGCTTTGAGACCGTGGCTGTCCCTTTGTATTACATGTCGGCGGACAAGAGCGTCTCCCAAAAGAACTGGGAATACAACCTGTGTCCGAAGGACTATTCCTGTGTGCTTGCGGGCTTTTCAGACCTTGCCCCGGGGGAGTGGTACCATGACGGAGTCCACTATGCGCTGGACAAGGGTATAATGAATGGCTACAGCGGCGACCGATTCGCTCCGGGCGAGGCCACCAGCAGGGCGATGATAGTGACCATGCTCTGGCGCATGGAGGGGAGTCCCGCAACAGCTGCTGAGCTCACCTTTAAGGATGTGCCTGCGGATATGTGGTACAGCGAGTCCATACGCTGGGCAATGTCGGCGGATATTGTGGGCGGCTACAGCGCGGAAACCTTTGGCCCGAACGACCCGCTGACAAGAGAACAGCTTGCGGTCATACTTTGGCGCTACGCCCTGTACAAGGGAAATCCGGATACCTCCGCTGATGATAATGCAATTTCGGAATACGGCGACGCGGAGCAGGTAAGCGCTTGGGCCGTGGAAGGAGTTAGCTGGGCGGCGGCACAGGGGATAATCACGGGCACAGGAAGCAACTCGCTTTCTCCCGCAGGCAGCGCCACAAGGGCGCAGGTTGCCACCATGCTTATGCGCTACTGCACGCAATAGGTTCCATCGGCAGTTCGACAGATCTGTCTGTGGAGGACGAGTCCACAGGAGCAGTAATATGAGCGCCTTGAAAGGGCGTTTAATGGAGCTGAGGCCATTGCTGCAGGCGTTGTTGTTTCAGCAATAGAATATGATTGCACAAGCGGCGGAGTAAA
>JAFRAF010000350.1 GCA_017405545.1 Oscillospiraceae bacterium
GTCCGCGCCGGTGATATCCATCTTGTTGACGTAGATCAGGCGGGGGACATTGTAGTGGTCGGCCTGACGCCACACAGTCTCGGACTGGGGCTCAACGCCGCCCTTGGCGCACAGGACAGTCACGCCTCCGTCAAGTACTCTCAGGGAGCGCTCGACTTCCACGGTAAAATCCACGTGGCCGGGTGTGTCGATGATGTTGACACGGTGATCTTTCCAGAAACAGGTTGTAGCGGCGGAGGTGATGGTTATTCCGCGCTCCTGCTCCTGCTCCATCCAGTCCATGGTGGCAGCGCCCTCATGGACTTCACCTATTTTATAGGTCTTTCCTGTGTAGAACAGGATGCGTTCGGTTGTGGTCGTCTGACCCGCCTCTATATGCGCCATGATGCCAAGATTGCGGGGTCTCGCGAGGGGATAGTCACGCGGCCTTGTATCGACTCCTTTCAGATGTGGGATTCAGATAATAAAAAGCAGTGGTCTTTTCGGGATTACCAGCGATAGTGGGCAAAGGCCTTGTTGGACTCCGCCATCTTGTGGGTATCCTCGCGCTTTTTCACGGCGCCGCCAAGGTTGTTGGCCGCGTCCATGATCTCGCCGGCGAGACGCTCTTTCATGGTCTTTTCGCCGCGCTTACGGGCATATGCCGTGAGCCAGCGCAGGCCGAGGGTCTGGCGTCTGTTGGCTTTGACCTCAATAGGCACCTGGTAGGTGGCGCCGCCGACACGGCGACCCTTGACCTCCAGGGTGGGCATGATGTTTTCCATTGCGGTCTGGAAAACCTCCAGAGGGTTTTTACCGGTCTTGCTCTCGATGATGGCGAAAGCGTCGTAGACCACCTTCTGGGCTACGCCCTTTTTACCGTCCAGCATAACACTGTTGATCAGCTTCGTGACCAAGATTGAATTATACATAGGATCGGGCAGAATTTCTCTCTTGGGGACGTTACCTCTTCTGGGCACTAAACTTCCCTCCTTCATAAAAATGATTTCACAGGTACTTCGAAGCGTTAACTCCGATGTGTGCCTTCCCGTGAGGCAACATACCTTACGATAAAAACCGCAGATATATGACCGTCATGGCAAGGCATTGCCTTACGCACGAAACGTAATAAGCTTAATTTGGCTGAAAGAGCCTTTTACTTGGCGCCCTTGGGCCTCTTCGCGCCGTACTTGGAGCGGGCCTGCATTCTGCCGCTGACTCCCTGAGTATCGAGAGTGCCGCGGATGATGTGGTAACGGACGCCGGGCAGATCCTTGACACGGCCGCCGCGGATCATAACCACGGAGTGCTCCTGCAGGTTGTGGCCGATGCCGGGGATATAGGCGGTCACCTCATAGCCGTTGGTAAGACGGACACGGGCGATCTTTCTGAGCGCGGAGTTGGGCTTCTTGGGGGTAGAGGTCCTGACAGCGGTGCATACGCCTCTCTTCTGGGGGGAAGACAGATCGGTCTCACGGTTGCGAATGGTGTTGAGACCCTTCTGCATGGCCGGTGAATTGGACTTGTATACGGAAGTCTCCCTGCCTTTTCTCACGAGCTGATTTATTGTCGGCATTATATTCCTCCTTTCCTGAATTTTTCCCGCGTGTGCGGATTTTTATGCCATTTCGGGACAAAAGGGCATAATTATCCCACGCAAAGTAGGATTTTAACATAAAAGGTACGATTAGTCAACCGCTTTTTTAATTTTTGTAAGATATGCATTCACATATGAATATTGGACTTGAACTTTGGTCTAATTTGGATAGTTCAGGTGCATATTCAGACTGTTTCCGGGCTCCAAAAAGGCCGACAGATTAAGTATCTGCCGGCCTTCGGGATTCAAGCCTCTACATTATATAACATAATACATAAAGGATGCGTTGCCGAGCCTGAGAGCTTAGAGAACGTTGCCGAATTTTTTGGTGAGCTCCTCCATGCCGATGAGCTCCTCCTCAGGCTCTTCGGCGCTTTCGGCGCTGTCCTGTGCGTCGGTGCCGTCCGTGTTCTCCTCATCCTCAGTGTCGATGAACTTTCTGTTCATGGCAAGGCCGCTCCCGGCGGGTTTGAGCTTGCCGATGTTGACGTTCTCCTTGTGTCCGACGAGATGGTCGATCTTGCCCTTTGTAGCGGCCTCGGTCAGGACCTTTGTGGTCTCCTGGAATGAGGCGGCGGACAGGAAGGATTTTGTGGCCAGCGAC
>JAFRAF010000351.1 GCA_017405545.1 Oscillospiraceae bacterium
CGGATGGGGTTGAGCTTTATGTTCACCCCGGATTCCCGCTCCCCCTGCGTGGGGGCAATATAGGTCCGCCCTATATACTTGTTCTTCGTAAAGCCTATTTCGTATGGTATGCCGGAGGCCTTGGCATAGCCTATGGCGGCATCCAGTCCCGAGTCGGGTACGCCTATGACCACGTCGGCCTCCACCGGGTGCTCACTGGCGAGAAATGCCCCCGCCCGCTGGCGGGCCAGACATACGCTTGCCCCGTCTATCACAGAATCGGGCCGGGCGAAATATATGAATTCAAATACGCAAAGCCGTCTCGGACACTTTGAGCAGCGGCTCCTGTCGGAGCGCAGTCCCTCTGCGCTGACGGTCACCGTCTCGCCCGGCTCAATGTCCCGGACAAAGTCCGCGCCCACGGCGTCCAGAGCGCAGCTCTCGGAGGAGAACACCACAGTGCCGTCCTCACGTCTGCCCATGCACAGGGGACGGAAGCCGAAGGGGTCCCGGGCGGCGATGAGCTTTGTAGGTGAGGCTATCACCAGTGAATATGCGCCCTTGAGCGTGTCCATGGCGGCGGCCACGGCCTCTTCTATGCTGCCCTGCCGCAGACGCTCCTGCACTATCATATATGCTATGACCTCGGAATCCGTGGTGGTGTGGAAGATGGAGCCCCGCTCCTCCAGATCTGTCCTCAATTCGAAGGAGTTGGTGAGGTTTCCGTTGTGAGCCAGGGCCATTCGACCCTTGTGGTGGTTGATGAGCAGGGGCTGTACATTGCGCCTGCTGTCAGAGCCGGTGGTGGCGTAGCGCACATGGCCCACGGCTATGCAGCCCTCGCCCAGATTCTCCATACGTTCGGCTGTGAACACCTCGTTCACCAGCCCCGTGTCCTTCCATGAGTGAAAGACCCCGTCGTCATTGACGACGATCCCGGCGCTCTCCTGACCCCTGTGCTGCAGGGCGTAGAGCCCGTAATATACCAGCGGAGCCAGGGCCCGACGGGTCGGCGAGAATATGCCAAAGACCCCGCACTTCTCCCGCATGTGTCCGAATGACTGTTCTTTCGCAGTGCAGATAGTGCTCATTATTAATCAGTCGACCTTCATTTAAGCTTTGTGTTCAGCGCCCGTTTGAAGATAAAGGCGCTGTTATTCAACGTCCTGCAGGGCGTCATAGCCCTCTTCTCCCGTGCGCACCTTTATAACATTTTCCACATCGTATACGAAGATTTTGCCGTCACCTATATGGCCGGTGTAGAGCACCTTCTTGGCAGTCTCTATCACGTCGCGGACGGGTATGGCGGATACCACTATATCGACCTGCACCTTGGGCCGCAGGTCCGTCTCCACCGCGACTCCGCGGTAGTACTCCGTGTGTCCCTTCTGCATGCCGTAGCCCATGACATGGGAGACGGTCATGCCCGTGATGCCCAGCTTGCTCATGGCGTCCTTCAGAGCGTAGAGCTTTTCCTCCTTGAATACGATCTCCACCTTTGTGAACTTGTGGCGGCCGCTGAAATCGGGCTCGTGCTTCACGGTTACGGCCTCGGCAACGGGCGTGGTGCCGGTGACGGCAACAATGTGCTCACCGGTGCCGAACTCGGCGTATTTGTTAACTGCGGGCATAAAGTCGGCATAGGCGCTGGGCAGACCGTGTTCGCTTATGTCCAGACCACCCAGCTCGTCGGCGGGCTCTGCACGCAGGAAGTTTACTTTTTTAAGTATGCCAAAGAAGATCAGCATGGTTACCGCTGCCCAGGCGATTACGGCGGCAAGGCCCAGAAGCTGTATGCCCAGCAGAGCGGAGTCGCCCGTATAAAACAGGCCCCGCAGTCCGGCAGGAGCGTCGGGGTTGGCCAGCAGGCCCACCGCGATCGTGCCCCAGATGCCGTTTGCGCAGTGGACGCCCACGGCGCCGACGGGATCGTCGATGTGCAGCCGGAGATCTAGGACCTCCACGACCACCACGACGAGTATGCCCGATACGATGCCGACAACCCCCGCGCCCACGGCGTCAAGGGCGTCGCAGCCCGCGGTTATTCCCACAAGGCCGGCGAGAGCGGCGTTGAGACACATGGACACGTCCGGCTTGCCGTTTTTTGCCCATGTGAAAAACATGGTCACGCAGGTGGCGACGGAAGGGGCTATGGTCGTTGTAAGAAATATTGATGAGAGCTCCGAGGCGGAAGTGGCCGCGGCGCCGTTGAAGCCGTACCAGCCCAGCCAGAGTATGAATACGCCCAGCGCCCCGAGGGGTATGGAGTGGCCGGGTATGGCGTTTACCTTTATCACCTTGCCGCCGCTGTCGCGAACGTATTTTCCGATGCGCGGGCCCAAGGCGACCGCCCCTGCGAGGGCTGCAATGCCGCCCACCGTGTGTATGGCGCAGGAACCGGCATAATCGTGGAAGCCGAGTTGGCTCAGCCAGCCGCCGCCCCAGATCCAATGGGCCTCGATGGGGTATATGAGCATGCATATAACGACGCAATAAACGCAGTATGCGGAGAATTTGGTCCTCTCAGCCATAGCGCCGGATACTATTGTGGATGTTGTCGCGCAGAAAACGAGATTAAAAACGAAGTAGCTGGCCTCGGTGAAGCCCTCAGAAGGTGAGACGATGAATTCCTTAAAATGGGTGAACAGTCCGAAATTCGGCTTGCCGATCAGACCGAAAAGCGTGTCCTCTCCCATCATTAAAGTGTAGCCGAGAATCGAAAAGACTACCGCGCCTATGCAGAAGTCCATCAGGTTCTTCATGATGATATTGCCGGAGTTTTTCGCGCGGGTGAAGCCCGCCTCTACCATGGCAAAGCCCGCCTGCATCCAGAAAACCAGAGCGGCTCCTATCAAAAACCAAAATTCCACGGACATGTGAATCGCCCTCCTTGACTTTTTTAATTTTGTCTGCTAAAGTGGAGGGCGGTAATGGTTGGGTAAACACCCTCCCTTGCGTCTTACGGACAGCCGCTGCTCTTTGCCGGGAGGCGGCTGTCCGCATTTTATTATATTTTTTATACGCCGAACAGCAGATCCCCGTAGGTGGGGAAGGGCCAGTAGTCGGCGGACGTGAGAGGCTCAGCTTCGTCGCAAACGGCACGGAGAGCGGACATCTGCGGCAGAAGCATATCCCTGACCAGGTTGGCTTCCGCCGTCACATCGCCCAGTGAGTCAAGCTCGGCCACGGCCTTTTCCAGCTCCTCGGTGGCCTCGTCGGCCTTGTCGTTGAGGTCGGAGAGCTTTTTGATGAGCTTTGTCTCATAGCCGCAGCTCATGGACGGGTCGACAGCCTTTTTTCTGGCCGTACCCTCGGCCAGAGCGGAGCTGTAGGCGGCGATAGCCGGCATGATCTCCTTCCGGGCCATATCCACCATCGTCAGGGCCTCTATGCGCACGGTGCGCACGTAGTTTTCAAGCTGTATCTCGTAGCGGGAACGGAGCTCGCTTTCGGAGAATACCCCATGCCCCGTCAGCATGTCTATGTTCTTCTGATCAAGCAGTCTGGGCAGGGCGTCCGCCGTGGTGCGCAGGTTCAGCAGGCCGCGCTGCTCGGTGGCCTCCTTTATCCAGGCGTCGTCGTAGCCGTTGCCGTTGAATATGATGCGCTTGTGGGCGATGATCTCCTCCTTGATAAGGCTGTGGAGCCTGTCCTCAAAGTCGGCCGCCCCCTCGAGAACGTCCGCGAACTGGCGGAGCGCCTCCGCCACGGAGGAGTTTATCATCACGTTTGCACAGGCGATGGAGTCGTTGGAGCCAACCATGCGGAACTCGAACTTGTTGCCGGTGAAGGCGAAGGGGCTGGTGCGGTTCCGGTCCGTGCTGTCCCGGGTGAAACGGGGCAGGATGTCCACGCCGAGCTTCATCTTTTTCTTTTCGGCCCCGGAGTAGTGACTGTCGGTCTCAATGGCATCCAGCACGGCCGAAAGCTCGTCGCCCAGGAAGATGGAGATTACCGCGGGGGGCGCTTCGTTTGCTCCCAGACGGTGGTCGTTGCCGGCGGTGGCTACCGCAAGACGAAGGAGATCCTGATACTCGTCCACGGCCTTGATGACCGCCACCAGGAACAGCAGGAATCTGGCATTTTCATAGGGAGTCTCGCCCGGTGAGAGCAGGTTTTCCCCGGTGTCGGTGGACATGGACCAGTTGTTGTGCTTGCCGCTGCCGTTGACGCCTGCAAAGGGCTTTTCATGCAGAAGGCATACGAGGCTGTGCTTTCTGGCAACCTTTTTCATTATCTCCATAGTGAGCTGGTTGTGGTCGGTGGCAACGTTGGTGGTGGCATATATGGGGGCCAGCTCATGCTGAGCGGGGGCCACCTCATTGTGTTCGGTCTTGGCCAGAACGCCCAGCTTCCAGAGCTCCTCGTTCAAATCCTCCATGTAGGCCTGTACACGGGGCTTGATGGCGCCGAAATAGTGATCTTCAAGCTCCTGACCCTTGGGGGCCTTGGCGCCGAACAGTGTGCGCCCGGTATATATCAGGTCTTTGCGTTTTAAGTACATCTCCCGGTCCACAAGGAAGTACTCCTGCTCCGGGCCGACATTTGTGACCACGCGTTTTACGTCTGAGTTGCCGAAAAGCTTCAGTATGCGCAGGGACTGCTTGTTGAGGGCCTCCATGCTGCGCAGCAGGGGCGTCTTCTTATCCAGCGCCTCACCGCCGTAGGAGCAGAAAGCGGTGGGGATGCAGAGGGTGTTTTCCTTTATAAAAGCATAGCTGGAGGGGTCCCAGGCGGTGTAGCCTCTGGCTTCAAAGGTGGCGCGAAGGCCGCCGGAGGGGAAGCTGGAGGCGTCGGGCTCGCCCTTGAAGAGCTCTTTACCGGAAAACTCCATGATCACACGGCCGTCCGGCGAGGGATTTATGAATCCATCGTGTTTCTCAGCGGTGATGCCGGTCAGAGGCTGGAACCAGTGAGTGAAATGGGTTGCCCCATTTTCAACAGCCCAGTCGCACATGGCTGTGGCGACCGCGTTTGCAAGCTCCAGATGGAGCTTTGTCCCATTGTCTAGTGTCTGGCGCAGGGACTTGTACACCTTTTCAGGCAGGCGGGAACGCATGACTTTGTCATCGAAGACACGGCTGGCAAAGTATTCCGGTACAGTGGACATTTTGATCTCTCCTTCATATCGTTTTGATGACTTGATTTGAACAAATCCAATTAACAAAAATAAGAGGCAATGACGCTCAGGTAGTCATACCCAAAAGGCGTCATTGCCTCTTTACGTTCGTCATGATACTCCAATCCCTGCAAGTTGTCAACTGTCAAATTGCAAAAAAGCGGAATGTATTCCGTGGAAATTTTCGTCACTGCACTTGATTGACAAGCCCTCTGTTTGGGGGTATTCTTTAATAAAAGAGCAAAGGCGCTCTTTGGGAAACACATGCTTTTCCTGTGTGCCTTTGTTTTTTTGTATGCTTCTATGCTTCCAGCCTTATTTGAAAACAGCGGGAAAGGAATCATGGCCATGAACATGAATGAAGAGCAATGGATCCACTACGGTGAGATCACAGAGAGAGATGCCTGCGGGATAGGGGCGGTTGTGGATATCAAAGGCCGTCAAAGCCGCCGGACCGTAGACAATGCACTGAAAATTGTGGAGAAGCTGGAACACCGAGCCGGAAAAGATGCAAGGGGTGAAACCGGAGACGGCGTCGGCATTCTCGTACAGATATGCCATAAATTTTTTCAAGCCGCGGCTGCCGACTGCGGCATTGCTTTAGGTGACGCGGGAGACTACGGGGTAGGAATGTTCTTCTTCCCGCAGGACACCCTCAAGCGGAGGCAGGCACAGAAAATGCTGGAGGTCATCCTGCATAAGCAGGGACTTCCCTTCCTGGGCTGGCGTGAGGTGCCGACCTGTCCGGAGATTTTGGGAAAGACGGCCCTGGACTGCATGCCGAAGATACTGCAGTGCTTTGTGGGCCGGCCGGAGGATACACCGCGCGGACTGCCCTTTGATCGACGCCTCTATATGGCAAGACGTGAATTTGAGCAGTCAAATGACAACACCTATGTGGTAAGCCTGTCCAGCAGGACCGTGGTTTATAAAGGTATGTTTCTCGTTTCCCAGCTCCGCGCCTTCTATAAGGACATGCAGTCGGAGGATTACGCTCCAGCCATTGCCATGGTCCATTCCCGATTTTCAACGAACACCACGCCGAGCTGGGACAGGGCACATCCGAACCGGCTTATCCTCCACAACGGAGAGATAAATACCATA
>JAFRAF010000352.1 GCA_017405545.1 Oscillospiraceae bacterium
CTGCGCAAGACGCTGCCCGGCCCACGCCATAGACCTGAGCCGGGGTCCCCACAAGGCCAAGGACCACACCATATGCGGCCCCGTGGTGAGCGGCTCAACCACTGAGCCCCAGGGCAAAAGCGGGAAGCAGCGCTATGGCTGCGGAAAATGCCAGGTCAAGGTGCCCTGCGAGAGCAGGATACCCCCCAGAAGTAAGGCCTAAGAGTTAATTAATGACAAAAAACGCTGTCCCGGTTCGGCTGCTAAGCCGCCGGGACAGCGCTTTTCTTTGGTTTCTCAGTGTGCTTTTGCGCGTTTTTCCGCCAGAAACTCCCTCATCACACCTGTGATAACAGGAGCGCATCATGTTTTTCTGGGGCTGAGATTTTCACAGTTGCCGTCGACACATGCTCCGGTCATCCGTTTGATATCAGCCATTGTCCTTGCGCCCCGCTCCATGGCGGCGATGATGTCGCCTCTGGTGACCTGCGCGCAGTAGCACACCATCTCGCTGTTATCCATATTCTCCTCTTTCTTCTATATACACATTCTGCCTTAGGCGAATTTATCAGACGGCGTCCCTTATCTCCCCGCCGTATTTTTCCATAGCCATGCCCAGCTTTTTGTACATGCGGGGCAGGTCCTTGGGCAGTACGCCGGACAGACGCACGGGGGGCTCGTATATGGAACCGTCATATCTGGTGCCCTCCAGCTTCAGATTGTCCAGCAGGGTGCGCTCCTCCAGCAGCATCTCGTCCAAATCAGCCGGGACAAACTCCCCGCGCTGTATCTCCTGGTACATCTCCACAAAGCTGGGGAGAAACAGTGCCATTATCGTTATGGCGAAGGGCTTTGTTTTGTTTAAAAACTCCGCCGTGCGCTTTGCGTTCTCCACGCCCATGCCTTTGCCGGCTATGCCGAATATGAGATTGGCCGCATGTCGTATGCCCAGCCTGTTAAGGCGCAATAGCTGTTCCTCGGCCTGGGCCACGGTGTGGCCCTTTTTCACGTGGCGCAGCACGGAGTCCATGCCGCTTTCTATGCCTATATACAGGTCGTTGTAACCGGCGTCCCGGAGGATGATGAGCTCCTCGTCGGTCTTGCGGCGAAGATTCTGTACGGACGCCTCCATGGTTATGGTGCCGCACTCGGGGAAGTAGCCGCGCACGAGATCATTGATGTCCATCAGATCCTTTACGGGCAGGGCCAGAGGGTCGCCGCCCACCAGCATGGCCCGCTTGACCGCAGCGCCGTGCTTTTTTGCCCGGATGAGCTCCCCCTCTATCTCGTTTAAGGGTATCATCCCGAAGGTCTGGTGCTTGTAAAAGCAGCAGAATGTACACTTGTTGTGAGAGCAGCCGTTTACCGCGGGCACGAGGAATACTCCCAGCTCCTGGGCCGGCTTGCATATTCCGCCTTCATAGTCAAATATTTCCATTTGGCCACTCCTCCTTATTTGTCTGGGATTCACCGGTCTGCGGCTGCGCGTACCGCCGTACCCCCATCTTATTACTATAATATACCCGCGGCTGCGGGAAGTCAACGCCTGAGAGAAAAGGCGCTTTTTCGGATTCATGCGGGGATAGAAGAGGAAACATAACCGAAACGCGGGGGAATTATAGATTAATTGCAATTTGTACTTACATTTTGAATTAACTTGTGATATAATTCATATATAAGACGATTATGCGTATTAAAGCTGTTAAGCGGTCGTTTCCGCCGTTTTGTCTGATAAACAGTGAGGAAAAAGTCCTGTAATGTCAGATGACGCCGTTTATCGGCGTGGACGCCCTGCTTTTATAGGGCGCGACCTTTTATCATATACGCGCTTTGGCGCACGGGAGAGAGAAATGTTCAACACCGGGGAGTTAATAGTCTACGGCAACACGGGCGTCTGCCGTGTGGTAGATGTGAAAGAGATAAATATGAGCCGCGACGAGGGGACCCAGCTGTACTATGTCTTAAAGCCCCTTTACCAGAATTATACGGTGTCCACCCCTGTCGATAATAAAAAGGTGTTCATGCGGCATATAATAAGCAGGGAGGAGGCGGAGCGTCTTGTGGAGATGATCCCCTCCATAAGAGCGGAGGCATACCACAACAGGAGCCCCCAGCGCCTTGCCGAGCACTATAAGGAATCCATAAGTACCCACGACTGCGAGGACCTGGTTGAGCTGACTATGTCCATTTACGCCAAAAAGCAGTTCGTGGAACAGCAGAAGCGCAAATTCGGCGCCGTGGATGAGAAGTTCATGCGCCGGGCCGAGGAACTGTTGTTCGGTGAGCTTGCCGCCGCCCTCGACATTACAAGGGATGAAGTGCGGGGATATATTGAGGCTAAGCTTGCGAAGTCGGAGGAATAGACAGATAGCATAGGAGTATGGCGGCCAAATATTCTGGCCGCCATTTTTCTGCGTTGAGGACAGAGACGGCTGCACGGCGGACCCTGTCAGGTAACGAAAAAAGGAGTCATTATTTGAACGACAGCAGGATAGCGGAGACCCGGTACACACTGAATATCGACAACTGGCCCCGGATGAGGATAGCCCTTGTCTCCGATCTCCACGACAGGAGCGGTGAGCAGGCGCTGGAGATGCTTTGGCGTGAAAAGCCGGAGCTTATCGCCGCTGTGGGCGACATGCTGGAGGCCAGGAAACCTGAGGACCTGCCGGGAGATGAGCGGGAGATATACGAGCTGTTGGATATGGCGGAGGGACCCGGCGAAAAAAGCAGCCCCTCGGGGCTGAGATTCAAAAGGGCGGTCAACCGCCTGTTTGCCGCTGTCCTGAGCTCTTACGAGGGGGACTGCGGATCAAACAGCAACGCCATAAGCTTCCTTAAAGAGGCGGCGAAAATTGCCCCTCTCTGCTTCAGCCCCGGGAACCATGAGCGCTATATATCCGCGCAGCAGGTCTCGGCGCTGAAGGACGGCGGTCTTGTATATCTGGACAACTCCGACGCGGTCATCGCCGGACTCGTTGTCGGCGGTCTGTCCTCAAGGCCGGATCTGAAGTGGCTGGAGGCCTTCGGCAAAAAGAGAGGCAGCAAGCTGTTGCTGTGCCATCACCCGGAGTACTGGCGCAGATATGTGTCCGATAAGAGTATTGATTTGACCCTCAGCGGCCACGCCCACGGCGGACAATGGCGCGTGGGCGGCAGGGGACTCTTCGCCCCGGGACAGGGCCTGCTGCCCAGGTATACAAGGGGCGTCTTCTTCGGCGGAAGACTGGTGGTGGGCGCGGGACTTTCAAACCCCTCCCGGGTGCCCAGAATAAACAACTCCCCCGAGCTGGTATTTCTCAACATCAACCCGGGGAAACGTTGATACAATCCGGCGTGACGCTGCAGATTGCGAAGCGCCATGCCGGAAAACCGCTTGCGGCGCGAGTTTGCTCTCACCCTCAGCACAGCTCTATCCCTCCAGAAGCGCGATGGCCTTCTTATACTTTTCCACCCGCTCCAGATCGGCTTTTGTGACCTCGTTCAGTCTTGTAATGTCGCTGTTGTGCCTGAGATCCGCCAGCTTGACAGTGCGGGCAATGGCGTTGGATTTCAGCCCCGCAACGTACTCCAGATACGGGACAGCGTCGTCATGGGTCATGAGGGCTATGGCCTCCGTCACCTCCGCCGGAAAGCCCATTGCCCGCAGATCGTCAAGAGTATAGCCGCTGTCCTCCACTACGTCGTGCAGCAGGGCGAC
>JAFRAF010000353.1 GCA_017405545.1 Oscillospiraceae bacterium
ATACTGGGCCTTGTTGTCCTCCTGAGAAAAGGCGGCAGCCTTGGCCATTGTCTCTGCGTCGATGTAAACGTCCGGAAATGTCAGATTGTGGAGATCAAGGAATTCCTGGGTCAGACCGCTTTCGTCATTAGCTTTGCATTTAAAGTATTTCATCTGTACACTCCTTCGTCAAACGCGGTCTGAAATATGCTTCTACTGCACATTGGGGCCAACCGGTTTGCCGTCCATCAAATTGTTCACAAGTCTGACGGCGTCACTGGCGGTAACGGAATAGCCGTCCGCACCGATCTTATATGCAAAGTCCCAGGAGAGGGGACCGCCGCCCACAACGACTTTGACTCTGTCGCGAATGCCGGCTTCTTCAAGCATCTTGACGACCTCGCTCATGCCGGGCATGGCGGTGGACATAAGGGTGGACATGGCGATAACGTCAGCGTCGACTTCCTTGGCCTTGTCAATGAAGTCCTGCAGGGGCACGTCACGGCCCAGATCATACATCTCATATCCGGCGGTCTCAAGCATGATCTTTACAAGGTTCTTGCCGATATCGTGGGTATCGCCCTGTACGACACCGATAACAACGCGGCCCCTCTGTCCCATGGCGTCCTTTTTAACGTAGGGACGCAGGACATCCAGTCCGTTGTACATAGCGTCGGAGCAGATAAGAAGCTCGGGGATATAATATTCTTCAGCGTCGTAGAGATCGGAGGCTTTCTGCATGCCGGGCACGAGGCCTTCCAGCATACCTACAAGGGGATCATAACCCGCTTCGACATACTCCTTGGCGACTTCTACGACTTCTTCGTCTTCCATCTCGACGACACATTCTGTCATGCGCGCAAGTAATTCTTCCTGAGTAGCCATTATAGTACCTCATTTCTTAATGATAATCAAATTATATATCCATAGATCCGGCAACGCAACAATAAGCTGCGGAACGGACCTCCTCATTTTCACGATAAAGCAGTTACTGCTGGGCGGCGACCTTCGCTCTGGCGTCCTCTATCATAGCGTGAATCTTCTCGGGGACGACGGGGTAGCCCACTTCGGTGACAGTGTCCATAAACGCCTGGATATTATCGAGTGAAGTCTCAACAGGCAGACTGCATCCGCTCATGGCCATGTAGCCCTTGGGGGAGTCATAGCCCTCGGCCAGGCCCTCCAGGACCTTCAGACGGATGAGCTCAGGTGTGCCGGAATACATGACGCTGCCGGGGTCGACGTTTCCCAATACCTTGCAGCGGTCGCCGATGAGCTGCTTGCACTCGGTGATGCTGGCCACGTTGTCTATACTCATGGCGGCGATGCCCATGTCGGCCAGATCGGTCCATATCTTGTTGGTCTGTCCGCAGATGTGCATGGTAACGGGCTTGCCGCGGTCAATCATAAACTGACAAAGCTCGGCCAGATAAGGCTTGGAGAACTCTCTGAAAACCTTGGGGCTTACCACGGTGCAGGAGCTCATGGGCTCGGAGATGGTAGGGGTGAGTCCGCAGTCGATAACGGCCTGGGCCCAGTTCTTGCTGGTCTCAAGGGAGACACGGCACAGAGCGTGGACGCCCTCGGGGTCCTTGCGGATCATCTTCAGCATCTTGTCGACGCCGATGAGGAAGAAGGCGTTGGTAAAGGGGCCTACGACGCCGCCGCCGCAGCCTACCTCCTGACCGATCTCGTCGATCAGATACTTCATAGCGTCGACATGGACAGGCAGACGACCGTCCTTGTAGGGGTCGACGGGACGCAGCTTGCCCACGTCCTTAATATCGGATATTGCCGGCTCAAGCAGGTCGGCGGTATCGTCTTCGGGGAAATTGACCTTTGCGCCCATGCCCTCGCACCAGGTGAAAAGGTCGGTGAAAATACGAACGCTGTCGTAGCCGAAGCGCCTGTAAGAGGCGACCTGTGAAGCGGCCAGAGTCTTGGCGTCAGTATTAAACTCAGAAATCTTGCAGCCCAGAATACGAGCCGTACCGTTGGCTATATTGGGATTGCAGGGCATGCGGTCAACACGCTCACCTTTTGCTATAGCTGCAGCTCGCTCCATGGGGGACATTTCGCAAGGGCTTGTATTCATTCAAAACACCTCCGTTGTATTATAAGAACATATTTGAATAATATATTGTTGTCAGATTTGTACTATTAATACACCCATAGGGAACGGCAAAACCGTTCCCCATGGTTTTAAAATATAAAGATATGCTAATTGTTTATAGTCCAATTCAGGCTGCGCTTCTTGATTCGATCGAAGATGATCGTGATTACAACCAGCCAGAAGGCGGTGAACAGGAAGCCCAAAAGAACCAGATCGAAACGGGCCAGATCGGAATAATGATGAACAAAGAACGCCAGACCCGCTCTCGCGCCGAACATCTCGGCAACGGCCAGCATCATGAATGACAGGGTCAGGGCGACCTCAGCTCCGGCAAAAATACCGGGGGAGGCGGCGGGGAGAATTATCTTAAACAGCTTTTGCATCTTGGGGATCTCAAGCGTCTCAGCATTCTCCAGATAGCGCCTGTCTATACTCACCACAGCGCCTATGGTAGTCGCGAGGATTACCCAGAACGCGGCGAGGGAGATAAGGAAGATGGAAGCCCATTTGAAAGACGGGAAAATGTTCAAAGCATAGGGGGTCAGCAGCGGTACCGGGATAGCGGTAGCTGCGGTGATCCAAGGGCTGATGGTGCGGCGCAAACCGCTCTTCAAACCTATGAGCGTACCTAAACCAATGCCCAGAACGAGAGCTATCACAAATGCTACAATAAGCAGTTTCAGGGAGGCCCACAGGTTGCCCATCATTTCGCCTATGTACTCAGGGAAGCGCTTCAGCACATCTGCGAGGTTGGGGAACAGGAAGTCGCTGAGGACGTTGAAGGTCTGCGTAAGCAGGATGTACAGCACGACCAGTCCCACACCTACCAGTATCACTCCGTAGTTTCTTTTTAAAAAATTCACTTTGCTACATCCTCAAGAAGTCTTTCTTAGATATTAAGCATCATACTCCTGGAACTCCTCCCACTTGGTCTGGAAGAAATCATCGTCGGGATAATCTTCCATCAGTGAGCTCAGAGCTCTCTCATAGATAGCGGTGTTGATATGATCCTCAATATTTATATCTGTGTCAGCGTCCACACGTCCGAACTCTTTGAACTTATTCCACATCTTGATAACGGCGGCCTTGTACGGGTCGGTGTTAAGTTCGTAGTGCTCGGACAGCACGAAGCTCTCGGCGGTCTCCTTGTCCATACCGAGGTTGTCACAGACAAGCTGTACAGCCTCGTCCTTATGGGTCTGCAGATATTCCTCGGCACGCAGATAGGCGCGGAGGAGACGGTACAGGGACTCCTGGTTATCTTCGTTTTCTATCCAGGTTCCGTCAGCCAGCATGCGGCAGCAGGAGTGCTTGGGATAGTACTCATCGGGCCACATCTTGACCTCCAGGCCGAGCTTGGCAGCCTGGATCTGATGTCCGGTAGCGGTACCACCGAAGTCGACCTCGCCGTTAGCTATAGCCTGCAAAACGTCCTGAGAGCGCTTTATCTCGACCCACTCCACCTGATCATAGATGCCGGCATCCCAGAGGATGCAGCGCAGCGCGCTGTCAGCGGTTCCGTTTGTAGAGGTGGCAATGCTCTTACCTACGAAGCTGTTAAGGTCAGTCCACTCGGTCTCCGGCTTGCCATAAATGGGGGTCTCGCCGATGATCATGTAACCACCGAAGATATCCAGGTCAACACCCTGAGCTATCTGAACAAGGGGGCCGCCGGTGCCGTAGGTGGAGATAACGTTGACCTTGCCGGCTGCCAGAGCAGTCAGAGCGTCGGGAACGTTGTCGATGTAGACCAGCTCGATCTCAACACCCTCTTCAGCGGCAAAGCCGTGGGCCTCAGAGATGAACTGGAAAATCTGACCGGAGCTGGGGGTAGCGGCCAAGGTGACGTGCTTCACATCATCAGGGGTCTTGGGGCCAGTGGTCTCAGCCGCGGCATCCGCAGAGGCATCGGCGGAAGCATCGGCGGAAGCATCGGCAGAATCAGCGGGAGCGCTGGTGTCAGCAGGCTGGCTGCCGCTGTCAGTCGATTCGCCGCAGGCCGCCAGGCAGAACACCAGGGCCAGGCAAAGGCACAAGATCAAAAGACATTTTTTCATTAAACTTTACCTCCAAATTATTAATTTAAAATTTTTAAAAATTTTCAACTATTTCTTCCGAAACGCACAAAAAGCATCATGCAGCAGATCGATTAGTTTGTATGCTGTGCAGCCCGTTCCGCTTCCAGACGGCGGGCACGCTCGGTGCTCTCCTCATAAATAATCTGGGTCAGCTTGGTGCGCAGATCGTTTACCGCGGGGTCGGTAAACAGTGTCTCACGCTTGGGCTTATTGCTCTCATCAAAATGATGGGTGTAGATAACCTTGCTGGGTGCCTGGCCGAGAACGACGATATCTGTCGCCAGCAGGAGCGCCTCGTCAACGCTGTGGGTAACAAAGAAGATGGTCTTACGATGGTCTTTTTCCTTTGACCAAAGGTCAATTACGGTGTCCTGCAGCAGGGCCTTGGTAACGGCGTCCAGTGCGCCGAAGGGCTCGTCCATCAGGAGCAGGGGGGCGTCGATGGCAAAAGCTCTGGCGACGCCGAAACGCTGCTTCTGTCCGCCGGACAGATCACGCGGCAGTTTGTCGTGAAGCTCAGGCTCAAGTCCGAGGTTATCCATCCACTCAAGAGCGACCTCGCGGCGTTTCTCCTTGGTCCAATCGGGGTACTTCTGCTTCAGGGCAATACCGATATTCTCACCGGCTGTCATCCAGGGGAACAGACCGTAGTCCTGGAATACCATTGGTCGGTCAAGACTGGGCTTTTCAACCGACTTTCCGCCAATGCGGAGCTGATTCGGGTCAGACTTCTCAAGTCCCGCCAAGAGTCGGAGCAGGGTGCTCTTACCGCATCCGGACTGGCCAAGCAGACATATGAAATCGCCTGCGTTGGCGGTCAGATTGACGTCTCCAAGCACCAGAGTGTTCTTGTCATAAGCGAACTGGAGATGGTCGACTACAACATCTAACATATCTTGATTCCTCACATCCTTTATACTGTATCCGCCTGAATTCGTGAAAACAGAGGCGAGATACAACGCTGTTGATTTGTCCGTCGATGAAATCCGAGCTGACGTGCCATAATAATTACAACGCCGTCAGGCTTCCCTCAACTGATTTCTTGTTAGTTAAACACATATAAAACTTTTTTTCAAACTTTATTAATAACTTCAATATCTGCCTTAATTTATAGAAAAACTATATATATCATTATATGTTCTACATTTCAGTCAGCGATGAAACCAAAGTAATATGGCGGTAATAAATCCGGGCAAAATAAAGAGCCCCGGTCCAAAACGGACCGGGGCCTTTATGTGAGCAAGTCTGTAAGCCGGATTCTGTCATTTAAGGCAGCCATCTATCTAAACATACCGTTGCCGGTATGCTTCAGCCACCTCCACGGGACGGCCGGGCCGGCCTTTGCGTCCCTCCACGGTGTTGCTCCGGATAGAGTTTACAGCGACAGTCGCTTTTACACGCTGACGGGTGAGCTCTTACCTCGCCTTTCCACCCTTACCGGGCAAAAGCCCGGCGGTATATCTCTGTTGCACTTGTCCTGATGTCGCCATCGGCGGGCGTTACCCGTTATCCCTGCCCTGCGGAGCCCGGACTTTCCTCACGTACAGGCTTTCGCCTTATACCCGCGGCTGCCCAACTTACTCACACTGGTATTCTACGTCAAAAAAAGCGCAAAGTCAAACCCCGCTTATGACGCTTTTATGTTTGAAAAGGGGAAGGATATGTTATATAATGGCAGATATGAAAATAAATGCCGTCCCCAAGGGGAGCAGGTCATCATTAATACGAGGTGATACACTTTGACCCTTAGCGAATATATAGCTTCAATCAAAGGCAAACGGATTTCCGTTCTCGGCCTGGGCGTGAGCAATATGCCCCTTATAAACACACTGCTGGAATGCGGCTGCGACGTCACGGCCCACGACAAGGCAAAGCGTGAGGATATTCCGGAAAAGGCCGACAGCCTTGAAAAGCTGGGCGCAAAGCTGCGGCTGGGCGAGGACTACCTCGACAATATCGACGGGGAGATCATCTTCCGCACCCCCGGACTGCACCCCGACACCCCGGGCATAAAAAAGGCCGTGGCGGCGGGCGCCGAGCTCACGTCGGAGATGGAGCTCTTCTTCAAGGTCTGCCCCTGCCGCATAATCGCCATCACCGGCAGCGACGGCAAAACCACAACGACTACGATAATATCCGAACTGCTGAAGGCGGCGGGCTATAATGTCCACCTGGGCGGCAACATTGGCAAGCCCCTGCTCACTGAAGCGGACAGCTACGGGGAAAAGGACATCGCCGTGCTGGAGCTGAGCTCCTTCCAGCTCATCACCATGTGCTGTGACCCGGATGTGTCGGTCATCACCAATCTGGCCCCCAATCATCTCGATATACACAAGGACATGGATGAGTATATAAGCTCCAAGAAGAATATCTTCAAGGGGCAGAGCGCCGACAAGGTCCTGGTGCTGAATCTGGACAACGACATCACCGCCTCATTCATCCCGGAGGCCACGGCAAAGGTCCGCTGCTTCAGCCGCAGGCAGGCCGTTTCCGAGGGGGCGCATTGCCTTGACGGGAAGATATATTTAAACGGCGATTACCTCATGGACGCGGCGGAGATCTTCATCCCCGGCGTCCACAATGTGGAAAACTTTTTAGCCGCGTTCTCAGCCGTCGACGGCATGGTGCCGAGAGAGGTCATGGTCCGTACGGCAAGGGAGTTTAAAGGCGTTGAGCACCGCATAGAGCACGTGCGCTGCCTCAGGGGCGTGGACTATTACAATGACTCCATCGCCTCCAGTCCCTCGCGCACCACCGCGGGCCTCAACTCCTTTGAAAAAAAAGTCATACTCATCGCCGGAGGCAAGGACAAGGGCGTGCCCTTCGATTCCCTCAGCGACATCATTATGGACAGGGTCAAGCTGCTGGTACTCACAGGCGCGGCAAGGGGCAAGATACGCTCAGCCCTTGAGAGCAATCCCCGATACTCGGGACAGCCGCCTGTCGTCGAGTATCAGGTCTTTAAAGACGCCGTCCTCGGCGCCGCCGAAAGGGCAGAGCCCGGCGATGTGGTGATACTCTCCCCGGCATGTACATCTTTCGACTGCTTTAAGAACTTTGCCGAGCGGGGCAATACATTCAAGGAAATCGTCATGGGGCTTGAATAGATGGATATAAAGATTGATGACAGAGTGTATCAGCTGTCGGAGAGGGCCATGGAGCTCATCTCCGGGCAGTTCAGCTCCATAGACAGAATCGCAGAGGAGAACACCGCGAAAGTCATGAGCGCATTCAGGAACAACCGTGTGTCCGATACCTGCTTCGCCGGTACAACGGGCTACGGCTATGACGACGGCGGACGTGAGACTTTGGACAGAGTCTATACCGAAGTGTTTCGGGCGGAGAGCGCCCTTGTACGCTCGGGCTTCGTTAACGGCACCCATGCCATATGCGCAGCGCTGTTTGCGTCACTTAAGCCCGGCGACGTGCTTCTGGCCGCCACCGGCGCGCCCTACGATACTCTTCGCGGCGCCATAGGCATCACAGGGGACTATCACGGCTCCCTGAAATTCTACGGCGTGGGCTATCAGCAGGTCGATATGACAGCCGACGGCCATCCCGACTATGAGGGCATAGAGGCCGCGCTGAGCAATCAAAGCATAGGCGCGGTGGAGATACAGCGATCCCGGGGTTACAGCGGCCGCAACGCCCTGAGCATCGATGAGATAGGCCGCATATGTGACATCGTCCACAGACTCAGGCCCGATGTGAACATAGTGGTCGACAACTGCTACGGTGAATTTGTGGAGACCAGAGAGCCCACAGAGGTGGGGGCTGACCTCTGCGCCGGTTCACTTATAAAGAACCCCGGCGGGGGAATAGCGCCCGCCGGGGGATATGTGGTCGGCAGGGGAGAGCTTGTGGAAAAGGCCGCCTACCATCTGACCGTGCCGGGCATAGGCGGTGAGTGCGGCGCGACTCTCGGCCAGAACCGGCTGCTTTTCCAGGGGCTGTTCCTGGCACCTCATGTGGTGGCCCAGGCCTTGAAAACGGCCCTGTTCTGCGCATCAATGATGGAGCTGATGGGCTATAAGACCTATCCCTCGTATTCGGAGACGCGCAGCGACATTATCCAGACGATAGAGTTTGAAAACGGGGACGAGCTTGTCCGCTTCTGCAGGGGCATACAGTCAGCTTCCCCTGTTGATTCCTTTGTAACCCCTGAGCCCTGGGCCATGCCCGGCTATGATGATCCCGTGGTCATGGCTGCGGGAGCATTCATACAGGGCTCATCCATAGAGCTCTCGGCCGACGGGCCCATGCGTCCGCCTTTCAGGGCCTTCATGCAGGGCGGACTGACCTTTGAATCCGGAAAGCTGGGGATAATGCTGTCTGCAAACGAACTGCTGTCGTAACAGGCCCGCTAAACACATAGACTCCATAAAGGGGGTCGTGTGTCATGCGTCTCAGGCGTTTCTATCAAAGGCTCATCTCATATGCTTACCCTGCACACCCCGGTTCGGCAGTCTCCCGGCGGGGGTGGGGGCTGATAGTTTTGATGGTCCTGGCCCTGTTTGCAATCCTGTCAGCCATTACTGTCATAAGGCTGAGCCCCGTCATTCTCAGACTGGCTTTTTCAAATCTCACCGACGCCGTGACCTTTGCGGTTAATACGGCTATGACAGACTATCTCTCGGATGAGAATGTCGATTATGACAGCTTTGTAGAGCTTGAAACGGATAATAGCGGCCATATAACAGCTCTGAAAACCAACATGTCCGCCATAAACACCCTGCAAACTTATATTACCAATAAGATAATATCCATTCTTGAGTACAATACCGACACCACCTGTGATATACCCATAGGCAGTCTTTTGGGCGGCACCCTTTTTTCAAACACAGGACCTGTAATTCCTGTTCGTATAGCGGCTGTATCCAGCGTTAATTCGGATTACAACAATCTGTTTTCTGAAGCAGGTATAAATCAGACCCGGCATCAGATCATATTAACTGTGGACGTCAATCTGGATGTGCTTATATCCGGAAAGATAAGCAGCATTACCGTGCCCACAGAGGTAGTTGTAGCTGAGACGATAATAGTGGGCGACGTCCCGAATTACATGTCCACGATCGAGTAGGTGATACAATGAGTATAGGAGAGGAAATTCTTGCCCTGCGCAGGCAGGTTGAGGAACACTACTATTTATATTATGTCAAGGACGCCCCGGTAATAAGTGATTACGAGTTTGACAAGCTCTATCACCGTCTTAAGGATTTGGAGGATGAACACCCCGAATTCATCACGCCGGATTCACCCACGCGCAGAGTGGGCGGTAAGGCCGACAGCGCTTTTGCCCCTGTTTCCCATGAAGTGCCCTTGGAGAGTCTTGTCGACGTCTTTTCCGTTGACGAGTTGCAGGCCTTTGACAGGCGCATAAGGAGCTCTGTCAGCGACATCTCCTACGTTGTGGAGCCTAAGATAGACGGCCTGTCCGTGGCGGTAGAATACGAAAACGGCGTTTTCGTCAGAGGCGCCACCAGGGGAGACGGCGTCACAGGGGAGGACGTCAGCGCAAATCTACGTACTGTCAGAAGCCTGCCCCTCCGGCTGGAAAACGCCCCCGCGCGGCTTATCGTCAGGGGCGAGGTCTACATGTCCAAAACCGTTTTCAGAAAGCTCAATGAGGAGCGTGAAATCAGAGACGAGGCTCCGCTGGCCAATCCGAGAAACGCCGCTGCCGGCTCCCTGCGGCAGCTTGATCCGGCCGTGGCCGCGTCACGGAAGCTGGATGTGATTATGTTCAATATCCAAAAGGCCGAGGGTGTGGAATTCGCTTCCCATGCGGCCTCTCTCGATTATCTGAGGCAGCTGCACTTCCGGGTGCCGGATTACGGCAGATTTGACAGTATTGACGACTGCACCGACTGGATAAGACAGCTGGGCGAGACTCGCGACGGCTTGCCCTTTGACATTGACGGCGCTGTTATAAAACTCGATTCGCTGAGCGAAAGGCAGATCCTCGGCAGTACAGCCAAAGCCCCGCGCTGGGCAATAGCTTATAAATATCCCCCGGAAGAAAAGGAGACCAGGCTCATCGACATAGCGGTCCAGGTGGGCAGAACGGGCGTACTTACGCCAAAGGCCGTTGTGGAGCCTGTCCGCCTTGCGGGCACCACCGTCACAAACGCCACACTTCACAATCAGGACTTCATAAGCGAGCGCGATATACGCATAGGGGACACCGTTGTCATACGCAAGGCAGGGGAGATAATACCCGAGGTCCTGTCCGTCGTAATGGAAAAGCGTCCGCTGGATGCAAAGCCATTTTTATTACCCGACACATGTCCTGTCTGCGGGAGCCCCGTACGCAGGGATGAGAGCGCTGCTGCCCTCCGCTGTACCGGTGCTGAGTGCCCCGCACAGCTCCACCGGAACATAGTTCATTTCGCATCAAAAAACGCTATGGATATAGACGGTATGGGCCTGTCCGTTGTCAAATCACTTCTCGATGCCGGACTCATAAAATCACAGGGTGACCTGTATTACCTCAAGGCTGAGGATATAGCATCCCTCGACAGGATGGGGGAAAAATCCGCCCGGAATCTCATCAGCGCCATCAACGCCTCAAAGGAAAACGACCTGAGCCGTCTTTTGTTCGCACTTGGCATACCCCAGGTGGGGCAGAGCGCGGCAAAGGCCCTGTCCCTGCATTTTTTGACCCTCGACGCCGTTGAAAACGCCACTGCGGAAGAACTCTGCGCGGTCGACGACATAGGCGAGATAACCGCGGCAAATATCAGGGACTGGTTTTCTAATCCCCAGTCCCGGCATCTCTTGCAGCTGCTCAGAAATGCCGGGGTGAATATGAGGAATACGGCGGAGCTTCCCGCGGATAAACTAAAGGGGCTGACCTTTGTCCTGACGGGAACTCTTGAGCATTATACAAGGGACGAGGCCAAGTCCATGAGAGAGGCTCTCGGCGGCAAGACCTCCGGCTCTGTCTCGAAAAAGACAAGCTATGTCGTGGCCGGTGAGAGCGCTGGCTCAAAGCTCACAAAAGCTCAGAGCCTGAATATACCCATCCTCAGCGAGGATGATCTGTTGAAAATGATCGGCGGTGAAGGCAATTAGCAAAGAAAAGGACTTCAAAAACAGAAAAGTTATAAGCATCTTTTTTCTCCTATTTCCCCGCACATATACGGCTCTTCATACTCGATATGTTCAGCGCGCTGGTTATATGCCTGATAGACCTGTCATTCCCGTATATCTCCAAGCTGTCCATGGAGCGCTATCTGCCCCAGTCCCTCTACAAGACTTTCTTTATAGTCATGGCAATATGTGTGGGGGCATATCTCATAAAAGGCCTGCTTTATTACATCGTCACCTACTGGGGCCATACCTTCGGCGTCAGAGTCGAGGCGGATATGCGGCGTGACATCTTCGTACAGATGCAGAAGCTGAGCTGTTCGTTTTACGATGAAAACCGCACCGGCGCCCTGATATCAAGGGTAACCAACGACCTCGTCGAGATATCCGAGCTGTCCCACCCTGGTCCTGAGGATCTGTTTATCTC